>NZ_MNBL01000025.1 GCF_001879695.1 Nioella sediminis | reverse complement strand
CGGTCCCGCCACGCCGCCATGTCGGAAATCAACGTCACCCCTTTCGTGGACGTGATGCTGGTGCTGCTGATCGTCTTCATGGTGTCAGCACCGCTGATGACCGTGGGCGTGCCGATTGAGCTGCCCGAGACCGCGGCAGAACCGCTGCCGGGTGAGCAGGAGGAGGAACCCCTTGCCGTGACTTTGACCGCCGACGGCCAGGTGATGATCCAGACCACGCCGGTTCCCATGGAGGAGCTGGTGACGCGCCTTCAGGGCATTGCCGCCGAACGGGACAGCAACCAGATTTTCCTGCGCGCGGATGGGGGTATTCCTTATGCCGACGTGATGCAGGTCATGGGCGCACTCAATGCCGGTGGATTCCGCGAAATCGGGCTGGTGACCGATGCGGGCGGCCCGCGTCTCGACGAACAGGCAGGGGAGTGACGGGCCGATGCGGCGTGCGCTCTATGCCTCCAGCGGACTTCACTTCGCGGTGCTCATCTGGGCGCTGATCGGGGGGAATCTGTTCAATGATATGGAGGAGGAGCCCTTTGAACTGACCGGAGTCACGCTGATTTCGGCGCAGGAGTTCGACGCCATGTTCGATACCGTCGTGCCTGTGCCCGCCGTGGTGGAACAGCCCTCGCTGCCCACACCGCCCGTGCCCGATATCACCGAACCGACCCCGCCCACGCCAGAGGCCGCCGCGCCGGACGCAACACCGCCCCAGGCCACGCCGGAGCCGCCTACGGAAACCCAGCCCGACATGTCGGCGCTGGCCCCCTTGCCCGATACCGAAGTGCAGGCGGAAGTGGCCGCGCTGCCAAGCCCGCCCGCACAGGACGTGACCGCGCCGCCCTCTGACACGCCCGCGCCGAGCGAAGCGCCCCGCGTCGCCCCGCTGCCCGCACCCGCGCCGCCGCCCGAGGCCGAGATCGCGCCCGAGGTGGTGACGCGGCCAGAGCCGTCCGAGACGCCCACACCGGTGCCCGACACGCCCCCGACCGCGCCAGAGGAAGCCACGACCGAGATCGTGACCGAAGCCGAAACGCCCGCCGCCGCCCTTGCGCCGGTGTCGTCCTTCCGCCCGCCCGCACGGCCCATCCGTACCGTGGCAGAGGCCCCGGTTCCCGACAGCCCGCCCGAGGTGGAGGAGCGTGACCCGCTGGCTGATGCGATTGCCGCTGCGGTTGCCGAAGCTGCGACCGAAACGCCGCCTGCACCGGCTGCGCCCTCGGGCCCGCCGCTATCGGCCGGG
>NZ_MNBL01000024.1 GCF_001879695.1 Nioella sediminis | reverse complement strand
AGGTCGAAGCCCTTGTTGATGTCGTCGAGGCTGAGGGTGTGGGTGATCATCGGGTCGATCTCGATCTTGCCGTCCATGTACCAGTCGACGATCTTGGGCACGTCGGTGCGGCCCCTTGCGCCGCCGAAGGCCGTGCCGCGCCAGACGCGGCCGGTGACCAGCTGGAAGGGCCGGGTCGAGATCTCGGCCCCCGCGGGCGCCACGCCGATGATGATCGATTCACCCCAGCCCTTATGCGCGCATTCCAGCGCGTCGCGCATCACCTGCACGTTGCCGGTCGCGTCAAAGGAGTAATCCGCGCCGCCGCCGGTCAGCTCCACCAGGTGGTTGACGATGCTGCCCTCGACCTCTTTCGGGTTGACGAAATCGGTCATGCCGAAGCGTGTCGCCATCTCCACCTTGTCGGGGTT
>NZ_MNBL01000023.1 GCF_001879695.1 Nioella sediminis | reverse complement strand
CGGCGGCCCGCCAGGCCTATGAGGCGGCGCGCCGGGCGGTGATCCGTTGCGGGGCCAATGGCTATGATCTACCCGAGGAAAGCTATGACCACTGGCGGGTGCTGGAGATCACCTTCAACCCCGAGGAGATGCGGCTCAGATGATGCGTCAGGTCCGCCCCCTTCGCGCCCAAGGCGCAAGAACCTGCCGACACGGGCCGGGTTCCGATCTTCTATGTGATCGCTATAATCCGTGCGATATTTCAATGATGACCTTCCGCCCCGAGGAGTTGAGCCATAAATGACTCGTCTGTTTCACGCCCTGCTGGCCTCTTTGCTGGCCGTTGCCGCGCTGAGTGCGCAGCCCGCCACTGCGCAAAGCCCCGGCCCTCTGCGGATCGAGATCACCGAAGGTGTGATCGAGCCCTTGCCCTTCGCCCTGCCGGAATTCATCGCAGGAAACAGCGCAGCCACAGACGCGGCCAGCGATATCACCCGCGTGATTGCCGCTGATCTGGTCGGCACCGGCCTGTTCCGCGAAGTGCCGCGCAGCGCGCATATCTCCTCCGTGACCAGCTTTGACAGCCCGGTACAATGGAGCGACTGGCAAGCCATCAACGCGCAGGCGCTGATCACCGGATCGGTGACGATGGAGGGCGGGCAGCTTGTGGTGCGCTTCCGGCTCTTTGACGTGTTCTCGGAACAGCCGCTCGGCTCGGGCCTGCAATTCGTGGGCAGCCCCGACAGCTGGCGGCGCATGGCCCATACGGTGGCCGATCACGTCTATGAACGGATCACCGGCGAAAGCGGCTATTTCGACAGCCGCGTGGTGTTCGTCGCGCAGGAGGGCCCCAAGAACGCCCGCCTGCGCCGCATCTCGATCATGGATTACGACGGAGCGAATGTGCAGTTCCTGACCGACAGCCGGTCTTTGGTGCTGGCCCCGCGCTTTTCGCCGACCGGGGATCGCATCCTATACACCAGCTACGAAAGCGGCACCCCGCAGGTCTATCTGATGGATCTGGCGACCGTCCGCAGCCGTCCGCTGTCCGAGAACAGCCTGGCCATGACCTTCAGCCCCCGGTTCTCGCCCGACGGGCGCAGCGTTGTCTATTCGGAAGAGCGGGGTGGAAATACCGACATCTACCTGCTGAACCTGTCAACGGGGGACCGCCGCCGCCTGACCGACGCGCCCTCGATCGAGACCGCCCCCAGTTTCTCGCCAGATGGCAGCCAGATCGTCTTTGAAAGCGACCGCTCGGGGTCTCAGCAGCTCTATATCATGTCCGCAAATGGCGGAGACGCCCGCCGTATCAGCCGCAACGAGGGCCGCTATGGCACCCCCGTCTGGTCGCCGCGCGGTGATCTCATCGCGTTCACCAACCAGCAGGATGGGCGCTTTCATATCGGTGTGATGCGCACCGACGGGTCCGAGGAACGTCTGCTTACGTCGTCATTCCTGGACGAAGGCCCCACATGGGCGCCCAATGGCCGGGTGATCATGTTTACCCGCGAAACCGCCGGGGCCGATGGCGCGCCCGCTATTTACTCGGTCGATATTTCGGGCCGCAACCTGCAACGCGTGTCGACCCCCGGCATGGCCTCCGACCCCGCTTGGTCGCCGCAGTTGCAATAACAATTCCAGCGGGCAGGGGGCATGTTCACGAAGGCCCGCCCGTGATACCCTTGCGCCAATGAAAAGCGCGATAACGAGGACGACGCAGGATGAAACTCTTTCTGAAACTGACCCTTCTGGTCGCGGTGCTTGGTCTTACGGCCTGCGGCGATAACCGTTACTTCGGTGACAATCGCATGGGTGGCGGCGCAGGTGCCGGTGCGGGTGCGGCGGGTGATCCCAACTCGGTGGCCTATTTCAACGAAACCGTGGGTGACCGGGTGCTGTTCGAAGTCGATCAATCCACCCTGACCGCCGAAGGCCGCGCGACGCTGGACGATCAGGCCGACTGGCTGCTGCGCAACATGGAATACAACGCACTGATCGAAGGCCATGCCGATGAACAGGGCACGCGTGACTACAACCTCGCCCTTGGCGCGCGCCGGGCCGCTGCCGTGCGCGACTATCTGCTGACCCGTGGCATTACCGAGGCACGTTTGCGGACCATCAGCTACGGCAAGGAACGCCCGCTTGCGATCTGTTCCGAGGAAAGCTGCTACCGCCAGAACCGCCGCGCGGTGACCGTGCTGGAAATCGGAACGGGGGCCTGATCCATGCGGCGCGCGCTGATCTTCGCCCTTGTCCTGGCGCTGCCCACCCCGGCAGCGCTGGCGCAAAGCCGGTCCGAGACGCTGGCCGATATCCGCCAGGAATTGTCGGTCCTCTGGGTCGAGATCCAGCGCCTGCGCACGGAGCTTTCCACCACTGGCGGGGTGACGGGCACTGGCGGGGGCAGTACGCTGGAACGCGTCGACGCAATCGAACGCGAACTGCGCCGCCTGACCAGTGCCACGGAAGATTTGCAGATCCGCGTGGACAGCATCGTGTCCGACGGCACCAATCGCATCGGTGACCTGGAATTCCGCCTGTGCGAGCTGGAGGACGATTGCGATATCGGCTCACTTGGCGACACGCCGACGCTTGGCGGTGGCAGCGCGCCGGTTGCAACGCCAGCCCTGCCGGTGACGAGCGGCTCCAACGGACCGCGCCTTGCCGAAGCCGAGCAAAGCGATTTCGACCGCGCGATGGCGGCCTATGATGAAGGCGATTTCGCGGGGGCCGCGCAGGGGTTCCAGGCCTATACTGACACCTATCCCGGCGGTGCACTCAGCGCCGAGGCGCATTTCTGGCGGGGCGAGGCCGAGGCCGCTCAAGGTGCCTGGAACCGGGCTGCGCGGGCCTATCTGGCCAGCTTCAGCGGTGCGCCGGACGCCCCCCGTGCCCCCGAAAGTCTGTACCGTTTGGGGACAAGTCTCAACGAATTGGGACAGCGCGACGAGGCCTGCCTGACTCTTGGCGAGGTGGAAATCCGTTATCCCTCCTCTCCCATCGTACTGGAGGCGCGCGCCGCCATGACTCGGATCGGCTGCAATTGACGCTTGATGCCCGCTTTGCCGCCGCGATGGAGCGGCTGCTGGCGGGACACCGGCCCGAAAGGCTGGCGGTCGCGGTTTCCGGCGGCGGGGATTCGCTGGCGTTGCTTGGGCTGGCCTGTGACTGGGCCGAGGAAAACCACTGTCGTATCCATGCGCTGACGGTCGATCATGGGCTGCGGCCAGAGGCGGGCGACGAGGCCCTGCTGGTCGCGCGTGAGGCGATGCGCATGGGGGCGCAGTACGACACGCTTTACTGGACCGGGTGGGACGGCAAGGGCAATCTGCAGGCCGCCGCGCGGGATGCGCGCTATGGCCTGATGCGCGCGTTTTGCGCCCGTGAAGGGATCGGTGCGATCCTTCTGGGCCACACACAGGACGATCAGGCGGAAACCGTGCTGATGCGGCTGGCGCGCGGATCGGGGGTGGATGGGCTGTCAGCGATGCCAGAGGGCCGCTTTGGCCGTGATGACATCCTCCGCCCGGTGCTTGGTGAGAGCCGCGCCGACCTGCGCATCTGGCTGACCCGGCAGGGCATGCGCTGGATCGAAGATCCCACCAATGACGACCCCCGCTATGACCGGGTGCGGGCACGACGGCTGCTGACGCAATTGGCCCCCTTTGGAATCGATGCCACCCGCCTTGCCGACACTGCCGCCTCGATTGCGCGGGCGCGGGTTGCTCTGCTGGCGCGGGCGCGGGACGTGGCTGACCGGATCGTGACCGACCGACAGGGGCTGCTGATCTTCGACCGCGGCGGACTGGAGCGGACCGAAGAGGAAACCCGCCTTCGGTTGGTGTCGCACGGGCTGGCCTGCCTGTCGGGGGCCCCCTACAAACCGCGGCTTGCCTCGCTTTCGGCCACGCTCGACCGCGCGCTGGAGGGGCAGGGGGGCACCTTGCAGGGCTGCCGCCTGATTCCGTCGCGGGACGGCCTGATATTGGTGCGTGAATTCAAGGCGGTCGCCGATCTGTCGGCCCCGGCTGACGGTCAAACGCTTTGGGACGGGCGCTGGCGTGTTCTGGCCCCTGATCAACCCGCTGCCACGATCCGTGCCTTGGGGGAGCACGGCCTTGCGCAATGGGACCGTCCCACGGGTCTGCCCCATGCCGCTTTGCTGTCCTGGCCGGGGGTCTGGCAGGGCGATCTTCTGCTTGCCGTACCCGGTTTCTGGAACGACGACGCAATCCGTTGCGAATATGCCGCATCGGCGGGTTTTCACGCCGCGTTAAAATCGCATTGAAGTCAGGGGCTGCATGCCTATTTTAGGCACAGTGTCCGGCGCGGACCTTCCCCGGGCGCCTATGTAAGGAGAATTCTCTTGGGCAATGCGAGAAATATCGCCTTCTGGGTCATCCTGTTTCTGTTGATCCTTGCTCTGTTCAATCTGTTCAGCGGCAACCAGTCTACGGTGAGCGCGCGCAGCGTCGCCTATTCCGACTTCATCGCGCAGGTCGAGAGCGGGTCTGTCAGCAACGTGGTGCTCGATGGCGAAACGATCCAGTTCACCACCGGGCAGGGCACGTTCGAAACGACCCGTCCGTCCGAGGTCGACGTGACCCCGGTGCTGCTGGAAAATGACGTGCGCATCCAGGCACGGCCGCAGGAACAGTCGGGCTTCATGGCCGGTCTGATGATGTGGCTGCCGGTGCTGGTGCTGATCGGCGTGTGGATCTTCTTCATGAACCGCATGCAGGGCGGCGGGCGCGGCGGGGCCATGGGCTTTGGCAAATCCAAGGCCAAGCTGCTGACGGAGAAGCATGGACGCGTGACCTTTGATGACGTGGCAGGCATCGACGAGGCCAAGGAAGAGCTGGAAGAGATCGTCGAGTTCCTGCGCAATCCGCAGAAGTTCAGCCGCCTTGGCGGCAAGATCCCCAAGGGCGCGCTGCTGGTCGGCCCTCCGGGCACCGGTAAGACGCTGCTGGCCCGCGCGATTGCGGGTGAGGCGGGTGTGCCCTTCTTCACCATCTCGGGCTCCGACTTCGTGGAAATGTTCGTGGGTGTGGGTGCAAGCCGTGTCCGTGACATGTTCGAGCAGGCCAAGAAGAACGCGCCCTGTATCGTCTTCATCGACGAGATCGACGCCGTGGGGCGCAGCCGTGGCGTGGGCTATGGCGGCGGCAATGATGAACGCGAACAGACGCTGAACCAGCTGCTGGTGGAAATGGACGGGTTCGAGGCCAATGAAGGCATCATCATCGTCGCGGCCACCAACCGCCCCGACGTGCTGGACCCCGCGCTTCTGCGTCCGGGCCGGTTCGACCGCCAGGTGCAGGTGCCCAATCCCGACATCAAGGGCCGCGAGAAGATCCTCGGCGTTCACGCCCGCAAGGTGCCTCTGGGCCCGGATGTGGACCTGCGCATCATTGCGCGCGGCACGCCGGGTTTCTCGGGTGCTGATCTGGCCAACCTCGTGAACGAGGCGGCGCTGATGGCTGCCCGCGTCGGCCGTCGTTTCGTGACGATGGAGGATTTCGAGAACGCCAAGGACAAGGTGATGATGGGGGCCGAACGCCGGTCCATGGTCATGACCGAGGACGAGAAGAAGCTGACCGCCTATCACGAGGCCGGGCATGCGATTGTCGGCCTCAACGTTCCGCAGCACGATCCGATCCACAAGGCGACGATCATTCCGCGTGGCCGGGCGCTCGGCCTCGTGCTGTCGCTGCCCGAACGCGACCAGCTGTCGGTAAGCTACACCAAATACACCTCCAAGATCGCCATGGCCATGGGCGGGCGCGTCGCGGAAGAGCTGATCTTCGGCCCGGAAAACGTGACCTCCGGCGCGGCATCGGACATCCAGCAGGTGACCCGGATCGCCCGCGCGATGGTGACCCAGTTCGGCTTTGCCGAAGAACTGGGCTATGTCGACTATGCCAATGAACAGCAGTCGCATCTGGGGTCTTACGGCGGTGGCACCAACCATTCGGCGGCGACGCAGAAGGTCATTGACGACAAGGTCAAGGAACTGGTGGACGAAGGCTACCAGACCGCCAAGCGCATCCTGACCGAAAAGGCAGATGATCTGGAACGTCTGGCGCAGGGCCTGTTGGAATACGAAACGCTGACCGGCAACGAGATCACCAAGGTGATCGCGGGTGAGCCGCTCAATCGGGGCGAGGATGACGACGATACCGATACCGGCGGCACAGCCTCGGTCACGGCCATCCCCAAGACCAAACCCAAGGCCAAGCCGTCGGACGATGGCAGCCTGGAGCCTGAGCCGACCACCTGATCGAAACGGATTGCGAAAACCCCGGCCTCAGCGCCGGGGTTCTTCTTTTCCGCGATCTGTCCCTTGCACCTTTCCGGCCCTCGCGTCACATCTGGGCGCGTCAACCGGAAAGGAAATCCCATGCCCGCCTTGCTCCCCGCCTCCTTCACCGCGCGCGTGGTCTGGCTTGGGGCCAATCCCGACCGTGAGGCGGGCCTGCCGTCGCGGTCCTTGGACAGTATGGCGCTCGGATTTGGCGGGTATGAGGAAGAGACCCATGCAGGTCTGACTCGGCCCTCCTGCAGCCGCGTGATCTCCCAGCATCCGAGGGGCACCGAAATCCGCAATGTGCGGCAACTGACGGTGCTCAGCGCCGAGGAGCTTGCTGCAACCGCCGCCGAAATGGGGGTGGACGCGCTCGACCCCGCGCTTGTCGGGGCAAGCCTCGTGATCGAGGGCATCCCCGATTTCACCCATGTGCCGCCGTCGTCGCGCCTGCAGGGGCCCGATGGCGTGACGCTGGTCATCGACATGGAAAACCGCCCCTGTCACCTGCCTGCGAAACCCATCGACGCAGAAGGGCCGGGCCATGGCAAGGCCTTCAAGACAGCGGCACAGGGGCGGCGCGGGGTGACGGCCTGGGTGGAACGGGAAGGCTTGCTAAGCGTGGGAGATGAACTGCGCCTGCATATCCCCGATCAGCCGGTCTGGCCGCATCTGACCAAGGCGCGCGGGCTGGACTAGGCCCGCAGGGTGCGAAAGGCCCAGAGAGCACCCCGGATGGACAGTCTGATCAGCAGGACGGCCAGCCAGAGGAACAGGGCGATCTGAAGCACCGCGAACGCCATGGCCGGGGCGATCTGGTACCAGGGCTGATGGCCGGACAGCATGTTTCCGTTCAGAAGGGCAATAGGAAACATTCGCATCGTGAAGGTGCTCTCGACCCAGAATTCCACGACGCGGCCCAAACCGGTATCCGGGCAATGGGCAGAGAAATGGAACCAGCCGCTCGTCAGCCGGCAGCCATACCAGGAGTCTTCTGAATAGGCCCGGTCAGGAAGGCGGGATCGGATCAGCCCGCCAATGACCATGTAGCCGACAAAGAGAAGGCTTAACCAATCAAGGCCCCGGATGACCTGTCGCCATCTTCGGGGCCTTTGGGGAAATGCCGGATCCTGGTCTTTTGCGTCAATCACGCTCAGGTCCTGCGGAAGGAAACAATGTGGCCCGGCAGAAAGACCGGACGCTGAAAACTCATACCAATGCCAGAACCGTCACGGCAAGGCTGACACCGAAAGCGAAACCTGCGTGGATCAGAACGATGGGTGCGGACATTTGAATTCTCCAGAACGATATGGCGCGTTGTGTATCAATCTGTCGTTTGGCGGCCCGCCCCGGTTCAAAAGTTTTTTCATGCCGCGTATCGGAAACGAGAATTGGCGGATGAAAGCCGGAAAACGTCGGAAACGCCCCTGTCCGGTCGGGGCTTTCTCGCTATGGCTGTGTCCAGATAACTGCCCCCTGCCAACAGGACCGACTCAAAATGGCCTTCAAGACCGATATCGAAATCGCCCGCGAAGCAAAGAAACGCCCGATCCAGGAGATCGGCGACAAGCTTGGCATCCCGTCCGATCACCTGCTGCCCTACGGCCATGACAAGGCCAAGGTCAGCCAGGACTTCATCAACTCCGTTCAGGACCGCCAGAACGGCAAGCTGATCCTCGTGACCGCGATCAACCCGACCCCGGCGGGCGAGGGCAAGACCACCACCACCGTGGGTCTGGGCGACGGGCTCTGCGCCATCGGCAAGAACGCCGCGATCTGCATCCGCGAAGCCTCGCTCGGGCCGAATTTCGGCATGAAGGGCGGCGCGGCTGGCGGCGGTTATGCTCAGGTCGTTCCGATGGAGGAAATGAACCTCCACTTCACCGGCGACTTCCACGCCATCACCGCCGCGCACAACCTGCTGTCGGCGATGATCGACAACCACATCTACTGGGGCAACGAGCTGGAGATTGACGAGCGCCGCGTGTCCTGGCGTCGTGTGCTCGACATGAACGACCGCGCCCTGCGCGATACCGTGACTTCTCTGGGTGGCGTCGCCAACGGCTTCCCGCGTCAGACCGGGTTCGACATCACCGTGGCCTCCGAGGTCATGGCGATCCTCTGCCTCGCCAAGGATCTGGCCGACCTGCAGCGCCGTCTGGGTGACATGATCGTGGCCTACCGCCGCGACCGCAGCCCGATCTATGCGCGCGACATCAAGGCCGATGGCGCCATGACCGTTCTGCTGCGCGACGCGATGCAGCCGAACCTGGTGCAGACGCTGGAAAACAACCCCGCCTTCGTGCATGGCGGTCCGTTCGCCAACATCGCCCATGGCTGTAACTCCGTCACCGCCACCACGACCGCGCTGAAACTGGCCGATTACGTGGTGACCGAAGCGGGCTTTGGCGCCGACCTCGGGGCCGAGAAGTTCATGAACATCAAGTGCCGCAAGGCGGGCCTCGCGCCTTCCGTCGTAGTGGTTGTCGCCACCGTGCGCGCGATGAAGATGAACGGCGGCGTCGCCAAGGCAGATTTGGGCCCGGAAAACGTCGAGGCCGTCAAGAAGGGCTGCCCGAACCTTGGCCGTCACATCGAGAACGTCAAATCCTTCGGCGTCCCGGTCGTCGTGGCGATCAACCACTTCGTGACCGACACCGACGCAGAGGTGCAGGCGGTCAAGGACTACGTGACCGAAATGGGATCGGAGGCGATCCTCTGCCAGCACTGGGCCAAGGGCTCGGAAGGCACCAAGGAGCTGGCCACCCGCGTGGCGGAAATCGCCGACGCCGACATGGCCAACTTCGCGCCGCTCTACAGTGACGACCTCAGCCTCTTCGAGAAGATCGAAACCGTCGCCAAGCGCATCTACCGCGCCGACGAGGTTCTGGCCGATGGCAAGATCCGCAACCAGCTGAAGGAATGGGAAGACCAGGGCTATGGCAACCTGCCGGTCTGCATGGCGAAAACCCAGTACTCCTTCACCACCGACCCGAACCGCCGTGGCGCGCCCACGGGCCATTCGGTTCCGGTGCGCGAAGTGCGCCTATCTGCCGGTGCTGGCTTCGTCGTGGTGATCTGCGGTGAGATCATGACCATGCCGGGCCTGCCGCGCAAACCTGCGGCGGAAACCATCCGCATCAACGAAGAAGGCCTTGTCGAAGGTCTGTTCTGAGGTCCGAACAATGGGGCGGCTTTCGGGCCGCCCCTTTTCCATGCGATTTCCAAGATACGACATGAGGATTTCCCGCATATGCGTGCAGCCCTGATCGACGGCAAATCCATCGCGGCAGACATGCGCGCCCGCGTGGCGGCTGAGGCAGAGGAACTGGCTGCCGCAGGCTGGCAGCCCAAGCTGGTGTCGATTTCCGTGGGCGATACCGCTGCGGCCGAACTCTACGTGCGCAACCAGCAAAGGAGCGCCGAGAGCGCAGGGGTTGAGTTCGAGGCGCGAAACTACCCGGCGGAAACCTCGCTGGAACAGCTGATCGGGATCCTTCAGGGCCTGAACGCCGACCCGCGCGTGAACGGCATCATCATCCAGCGCCCTCTGCCCGACCACATCCCGGTAAAGGTGCTGCAAAAATCCGTGCACCCGCTGAAGGATGTTGAGGGGATGCACCCTGCGTCCATCGGGAACATCGTCTATAACGACCTTGCGCTTGGACCCTGTACCGCCGTTGCCGCCGTGGAAATCCTCAAGACGCTGCCCCTGCCGATGGAGGGGCTGAACGTCACCGTGATCGGCCATTCCGAGATCGTGGGCAAACCGATTGCCTTCCTGCTGATGGGGCTCGGTGCGACCGTGACCGTCTGCCACCACATGACCCGCTCCGTCGCGATGCACAGCCGCGCCGCCGACGCGGTTTTCGTGGCCGTGGGCAAGCCGGGGCTGGTGACGGGCGACATGCTGAAACCCGGCGCGGCGCTGATTGATATCGGGATCAACCGGATCGAAACGGCGGACGGCCCCAAAACCGTGGGCGACGCCGATTTCGACAGCTGCGCCGACGTGGCGGGCTGGATCACGCCGGTGCCCGGCGGGGTCGGGCCGGTGACGGTCGCCACGCTAATGAAGAACGCCGTTCTGGCGACGCGGATGCAGATGGATCACTACCGCGCCGCCTTTGCGAATACGGAGGTCTGAGCGATGACCAATCGCCCCGCGCCGGGATCGGTGCAGTCAATGGCAGAGCTTCGCAGCTGCATCGACGAGATTGACGAGGAACTGCTGGTGCTTTTGGCTGAACGTCAGCGCTACACGGACCGCGCGCCGGAACTGAAGGCGCGCGAGGGCATCGCGGCGGCGGCCCCGTCACGGGTGCGTCAGGTTCTGGACCACGTCCGGGCGCGGGCAGACGCGGCGGGTATGGATGCGGATCTTGCGGAATCCATGTGGCGGATCATGATTGAGACGGTGATCGCCCGCGAAGAGCGGGTCATCGGCAAGGAAGGGAAAGACGGATGAGTGCAACCATTATCGACGGAAAGGCCTTCGCGGCCAAGGTCCGCGCGCAGGTCGCCGAGCATGTGGCCCGGCTGAAGGAAGAACAGGGCATCACCCCCGGCCTTGCCGTGGTGCTGGTGGGCGAGGACCCGGCCAGCCAGGTCTATGTCCGCTCCAAGGGCAAGCAGACCGTCGAGGTCGGCATGAACAGCTACGAGCACAAACTGGAAGCGGACACGTCCGAAGAGGATCTGCTGGCGCTGATCTCTCGGCTGAACAACGATCCGTCCGTGCATGGCATCCTGGTGCAGCTGCCGCTGCCCGGACATCTGAATTCTGACCTTGTTATCAATTCGATAGACCCTGCGAAGGACGTGGACGGGTTCCACATCTCCAACGTGGGCCTGCTCGGCACAGGGCAGAAAAGCATGGTGCCCTGCACGCCCCTGGGCTGCCTGATGATGCTGCGCGATCACCATGGGTCGCTTTCCGGCATGAACGCGGTCGTGGTGGGGCGCTCGAACATCGTGGGCAAGCCGATGGCCCAGCTTTTGCTGGGGGATAGCTGTACCGTGACGATCGCGCATTCGCGCACCAAGGATCTGGCGGCTGTCTGTCAGGGCGCCGATATTCTGGTGGCCGCCGTGGGCCGGCCCGAGATGATCCCCGGTGATTGGGTCAAGCCGGGCGCCACCGTGATCGACGTGGGCATCAACCGAATCCAGCACCCGGAGAACCCGGAGAAAACCAAGCTGGTGGGCGATGTGGACTATGCCAGCTGCGCCGAGGTTGCGGGCGCGATCACGCCGGTGCCGGGGGGCGTGGGGCCGATGACCATCGCCTGCCTGCTGGCCAATACGCTGACCGCCTGCTGCCGGGCGAACGGGCTGGCGGAGCCGGAAGGGCTGACCGCCTGACGGGCCGATATTAGGGGGGTGCCATGCGTACACCCCCTGTACACCCCCCGTACACCACCCGTGTAGACGAAACCTGGATTTCCGAGACTGGCCGGATCGGGCCTGCACCAGTGCCGCTTGCGCGGGGAAGAGGTTTCGAAACCTCTTCACAAGGGCCTTGGAAGGCCCTTCCCCCGCGCGGGGTGAGAGGTGAGTGCTTCGGATCGGTTTGGAGGCCGTCAGCTCTGTCCTCTCTGGCGGTCGGATTGGTGGTGAGGGTGGGATGCCTCCGGCGGAGGTATTTGTCGCCAAGATGAAAGAGAGGGTGCGGGACATGGTTGACGATGTTTTGATTGGGATGTGCGCCCGGGGCGTCTAGGCTGCGGGCGACCCCGCGCAGAACAGGAGCCCGCTCATGGCCAAGCCCCGCAGTTACACCGGCACCGATATCGAGATCAGCTTTGAGATGTCGCGCTGCATTCATGCGCGCAATTGTTTTCTCAGCCTGCCTCAGGTCTTCGACCCGTCCCGGCGGCCCTGGGTGACACCGGATGCGGCCCCGGCGGAAGAAATCGCGGCGATGATCCGCACCTGTCCCTCGGGGGCCCTGACCTTCCGGCGGCTCGATGGGGGCGGCGAGGAGCGGCCCAAGCCCATCAACCGGGTCCGGGTGCAGGAGAACGGGCCGGTGGAGCTGTCGGGCGATCTGCGCATGGGGGAGGAGCGGTTCACCCGAATGACGCTCTGCCGCTGCGGCCAATCCGCCAACAAGCCGTTTTGCGACTATGCCCATGTGAAAGCCGGGTTCACCGCGACTGGAGAGCCCGCGCCGTCGGACAAGGACAGCGAGACGCGGATGGGCGAGGCGCTGGAGGTGCGTCCGGTGCCAAACGGGCCGGTTGGGCTGGTTGGCCCTGTCGAGGTCACCTCCGGCACCGGGGCGCAGATTGCGCGGGCGGAGAAGGTCTTTCTCTGCCGTTGCGGGCAGTCTGCGAACAAGCCTTTCTGTGACGGTAGCCACAAACCGGCGGGGTTTTCCTCGGAAGAGGGCTGAGCCGCCAGTGGCCCGCCGCTAGAGCGTATCGAGCTGCAGGTAGCAGGCCTCCATCCCCTCGGTCATGCCGGTGGCAATCGCCTCGTCCCGTGCCTCGCTGCTGTCGAATGTCATGGTCATGGTCATCAGGGTTCCGCCCGCGTCCGCGGCAAACTCCGTGACGATGTGATTGTCGCTGGTGGTCATCTCCGGCAGATGCATGCGTTCCACATGTTCGATCCGGTGCGGCGGGTCGAGCGCGATAAACTCGCCCGAAACCTCGAAACTGGGCATTTCATCATCCTCACCTTCCCAGACCACCCGGTAGCTGCCGCCGGGGCGGGCGTCATAGGTGCAATCGGCCACCACGTAGCCCATTGCGCCAGACATCCACTGGCGAACAAGGTCGGCTTCGGTATGGGCGCGGAAGACGCGGTCGGGCGGGGCGGCGAAGGCCCGTGTCAGGACAAGCTGCCTGTCGCCCTGAAGTTTCGTTTCAAGTGTCATCCTTGGGGTCCTCTTGAGCCAGAAGGGTGTCGAGGCGGGAATAGTTCGCCTCCATGATCGCCCGGAACTTGTCCAGCCAGGCGTCGAGTTCGGAAAGTCGATGGGGTTTCAGCCGGAACATGCGTTTCGTCCCGGCGCGGCGGGTGTCGATCAGCCCCGCCTCGCGCAGGGTGCGCAAGTGGCGCGATACGGCCGGTTGCGACAGGGCAAAGGGGCGGGCGAGATCGCCGGCGCTGGCCTCTCCCTTGCGCAGCTGATCGACGATCGCGCGGCGGGTGGGGTCGGCGAGGGCCGCAAAGAGGCTGTCCATCGAGCTATTCATAACGGAAGCCATATATAACGATTCGGTTATGTCTTCAAGGGTGGTGTCAGACCGGGACCATTGTTCCCTGAAGCACCGCTACGAGTTTTCTGGTGCCATCAGGGTATTCGGTTTCCACCGTGGCGCGCGTCACCACAAGGCGGCGGCCAGGCTTGATCACCTCGCCGGTTGCAATCAGCCGTGCGCCATCTGCAGGAGCGACAAGGTTGATCTTCATCTCGGCGGTCAGCACCTCGGCCCCTTCGGCCATGGTGGTCAGCGCCGAATAGCCCGCGGCACTGTCACCCAGTGCAAAGGTCAGGCCCGCATGGGCAAAGCCGTGCTGCTGGCTGGCCTCTGGCCGGATCGGGGCAGAGATCACCACACGGCCCGGCGCGATGCTGTCGATGCGGGCATCGAGGCTGGTCATCAACCCCTGTTTGTCGAAGCTGTCGCGGATGCGTTGGTCCATGTTCTGTCCTCCCTGTCCGGCTATCCTGCCGGGGGACAGGGGGGGCGGCAAGCGGGTGCGGAAAGAACGCAGCGTCGTCTAGCGGGGCATGGGCACGGCAAGGGGCGGAGTGGCCAGCAGGATCGCCTGTGCGCCCGGCCCCATCAGGGTGCTGAGCGGCGGCCGGTCCGTGTGCAGCCCGCCAGTATAGGTGCCATAGGCGGGCAGGATCAGGCGGGTGTCGTCGCGTAGGAAACAGGGGCGGGTGAGGCTGCGGGCCTTGAGCGGGATGCGGGCCTTGGGGTGGTAATGGCCGGAGATTTCGCCGGTCGCGTCAGAGGTGGCGATATGGCGGAAGGTGAGGGCGCCTTCCCGGTGCTGTTCAAGGTGGCTGCCGCCAAGATCGACGGGGCCGGCATCGTGATTGCCCTCGATCCAGATCCATCGGCTGCCTGCCATGAGCGTGGTCAGCATGGCGCGGGCCTGATCCTCCAGCGCGCGCATGGCGTCGAGATCGTCGAAACTATCGCCCAGGCAAATGACCGTTTCAGGCTCGGTGGCGCGGATATCGGCATCGAGACGGGTGAGGGTTTCACGTGCCTCATAGGGGGGCAGGATCGGGCCGCCACGCCTTGCCATGCGCTCGGATTTGCCAAGATGCAGGTCAGAGACGCAAAGCAGCCGCCGCGCGGGCCAGTGCAGCGCGCCGGAGGGCAGGGCGGTCAGGGTCTCACCTGCGAAGGAGAAGGGCAATCCGTTCATGGTCTGTTCCATCGCATGGGGCGCGGCGTGGCGCAAGGGGCTAGGCCAGCCCGGCGGCCTGCATCAGCGCCGTGCGTTCGCGTTCGATCAGCACATCTTCGGCGCGGCCTTTGACCGGGACTTTGCCGACCTCCAGGAACATCGGGGCGGCCAGCGGGGTGACGCGGGAAAGGTCCAGATGGTCGATGCGGGGGCCGATGCGGTCGAGCATCTCCTCCACACGGCCGAAATCCACCAACCCGCGCATGGCCTCTTCCCGCGTGATGTCCAGCATCAGGTGATCGGGGTCATATTTGCGCAGCGTGTCATAGAGGATATCGGTGGAAAACGTCGCCTGCCGCCCGGATTTGCGTTTGCCGCCGGGGCTGTTGCGGTCGATGAGGCCCGCCACGATGGCAGAGGTCTTGAAGGTGCGTTTCATCACGGCGTTTTCGGCCAGCCAGCCCTCCAGCGCCTGATGCAGCCCCTCGCGTGACAGTAGCGGTGCAGGATCAGTGACCGGGTCGAGACCCCAGATAAGCGTGGCATAATCGGTGGCGACGAAACCCATGGGATTGAGGCCCTGTTCCTCCATCCGCTGCGTGACCAGAAGGCCAAGGGTCTGCTGCGCGTTCTTGCCCGCGAAGCCGTAAAGACACAGGTGGTGCAGCCCGTCATGGGGGAAGGTCTCGACAAGCAGCCGGTCGCGTTCGGGTAGCCTGGAGACCTCTCGTTGCAGTGCCAGCCAGTCGGCGGTATGCGGGGGTAGGTTGGGCCAGTCGCGCTGCCGGAACATCGCCAGGATGCGGTCGGAAAGCTGGGTGGAGGTGGCGAATTTGGTGCCGGAGAAGACGGCGATCTTTGGCTTCCGGCCCTTGTCGCGGCTGACCTCGACGACCATTTCGCGCAAGCCTTCGTAGCGGACGATATGGCCACCAATCAGGAATGTGTCGCCTTGGGTGAGCGTGGCGGCGAAGGCCTCCTCGACCTCGCCTAGGGGCCTGCCGCCGCGGGTGTGTTTGAGCTGTACCTTCAGCTTGTCGCTGTCGGTGATGGTGCCGATATTCATGCGGATGCGGGCCGCGCCCCTGGGGTCGCGCAGTTGCCACGAGCCGTCCGCGCGCTGCACCAGCCGCTGCCACTGATCATAGGCGCGCAGGGCATAGCCGCCGGTCGCCGCGAAATCGAGGCAGCGGTCGAAAGTGGCGCGGGGCAGGTTGGCATAGGCGCCGACCGTTTTGATTTCTGCGAACAGGGTGTCGGCATCGAAGGGACCGGCGGCAGCGCGGATCAAGATATGCTGGCAGAGCACGTCCAAAGGCCCTGGCCCGCGCGGCTCGCCATCAAGTTCATGTGCCTTCACAGCCTCCAGCGCCGCCACGCATTCCACCACTTCGAACCGGTTGGCGGGCACCAGCAGCGCCTTTGACGGCGCGTTGTAGCGGTGGTTGGCACGGCCGATGCGCTGCACCAATCGCTTGACGTTCTTGGGGGCGCCGACCTGAATGACGAGGTCCACATCGCCCCAGTCGATGCCCAGATCGAGCGTGCCGGTGCAGACGATGGCGCGCAGATCGCCCGCCACCATCGCGGCCTCCACCCGTTCGCGCTGTTCGCGTGCGAGCGCCCCGTGGTGGATGCCGATGGGCAACCCGTCCTCATTGGCAAGCCACAGATTATGAAAGAAAATCTCGGCCTGAGCGCGGGTGTTGTGGAAAATGAGCGTGGTCTTGTGCTGCCGGATCTGGTCCAGCACCGCCGGGATCGCATAGGCCCCACCACCGCCAGACCAGGGGGGGCGTTCCTCGGTTTCCAGCATGGCGATATCTGGATCGGGTCCGGGATCGGCATGAAGGATCGGGCAAGAATCCGGCGCGCGGGCCAGAAGCTGCGCCAGCGCGGGTGGATCCTCGACCGTGGCCGACAGGCCCACGCGGCGCAGGCCGGGGGCGAGGGTTTCCAGACGTGAGAGGGCAAGGAAAAGCTGGTCGCCGCGTTTGCTTTCGGCAAGGGCGTGAATTTCGTCGACAATGACACGCTTGAGGCCGCAGAAGGTGTGGGCCGCATCCTCGTAGGAGGTCAGCAGGGCGAGGCTTTCGGGCGTAGTCAGAAGGATGTGCGGCGGGTCGGCGCGCTGGCGTTTGCGGCGGCTTTGGGGGGTGTCGCCGGTGCGGTCCTCGATGCGGATCGGCAGGCCCATCTCCTCGACCGGGCGGCGCAGGTTGCGCTTGATATCGGCGGCGAGCGCCTTCAGGGGCGAGACATAGAGCGTGTGCAGTCCCTCATGCCCGCCCTCTGCCAGTTCGGCCAGCGTGGGAAGGAACCCGGCCATGGTCTTGCCGCCACCGGTCGGGGCGATGAGCATCAGGGCGGGGTCCCCGGCACGGTCGAACATGGCGCGCTGATGCGGGTGGAGATGCCAGCCCTGCCGGGAAAACCAGTCTTCGATGATCGGGGGCAGGGCTGTCATGCCTCAGAGATAGGGCAAAGAGCCGGGCCGGGAAAGGCGCGCGATGTCCGGCCCGCACCCGCCGTTCGAACGGGGCGCGGGGACGCGTTTTGAAAACGCGTTGAAGGATTTTGCAAAATCCTTCCGGCGCTAGTGGGCGATGGTTTCCTGCTTGACGAAGAGGTTTTCCCAAGCCCGGTCCACCAGATCGGGGCGCATCTGGTAGGGGATGCCCTCGAACTCGCAGATCGCGATGATCTGATCCAGCAGGAACGGCGCGTGGTAGTTTGCGTAGATATTGTCCACCGTAGGGTATTTCTTCTTCAACAGGTGCAGCAGCGAGGCCTCGTCCAGCGGCACCTTCTTCTTCTTCGCGACCATGGCGAAAATCTTGAGGAATTCCGACTGGGTCGGCCCGTCGATCTTGACCTTGAAGAAGATCCGCCGGAGCGCCGCGCCGTCGAACAGGTCATTGGGGTGGAAGTTGGTCGAAAACACCACCAGCGTATCGAAGGGAACTTCGAATTTCTCGCCCGATTGCAGGGTCAGAATGTCGTAACCCACCTCCATCGGGACGATCCAGCGGTTGATCAGCGCCTGCGGCGGTTCTTCCTGGCGGCCAAGGTCGTCGACGATGAAGACGCCGCCGGTGGATTTCAGCTGCAGCGAGGCCTGATATGTGCGTGAGGTCTTGTTGTAGTTGAGATCGAGCATCGACAGCGATAGCTCGCCCCCCGTCATCACCGTGGGTCGCTTGCACATGATATAGCGCGTGTCGTAGCGGCTGGACTGGCGGCGCAGGCTGCTGCCCTCGGCTGTGGGCTGTGCCACGGGGGTGTGCACGATCGGGTCAAAGAGGGTGATGACCTGACCCGCATAGGAAATGGCGCGCGGCACGTAGATCGTATCGCCGAGGGCTGCGCGGATGCCTTCCGCGATGGAGGATTTGCCGTTGCCCGGCGGGCCATACATCAGCACCGACCGGCCGGAGCTGACGGCAGGGCCAAGCTGGTCGATCAGGCCGGGCGGCAGGATCAGATGCCCCATGGAGCCATTGAGCGCGTCGCGGGTTATCTGGACGTTCTTCACCGACTGGCGCTTGGTCTGCTCCTTGTAGGCCTCCAGCGGGATCGGCATGGCGCCGTAATATTCCGACTGCGACAGCGCATCGAGGGCGCGCGCCTTGCCCGCATCGGTCAGCTGATAGCCCATTTCCGAGGAAGACGTGGCATGCAGCGTGCCCATGGCCTGCAACAGCCCCATATCGCGCAGCATATCGACCAGGGCCTGCGTCAGCGGCATCGGCAGGCAGATCGCCTCGGCAATCGCGCTGGTCTGTTCGATGCTTTTGCGGAAGATGGTCTTCAGCAGGATGTCCCGCATCATCACCATCTGCAGCCCGGTATCTTCCAGCTTGCGCAGCATCGGCGGCGCAAAGGAGTTCATGTCAGCAGCTTGCATATTCATCGGGCGTTACCCTTTCGCCAGAAAATGCCCCCGGATCCGTCCTCTACCCCGTCTTGATTGCGGGGCTGTTAAGCCCCGCTGCCCATGGCGCCAAGCGCCAGGTAAACCACCAATGCCCCGGCCAGGGCGACGCCCATGGGGAAGAGCTTGCCCCGGTCCCACGACACCCAGTCAGGCGTTGCGCGGCGCACGGCGGGCACCATGCCGGCCCCCCGATGGGTGATCCAGGACCCGATCAGAACGGCCGCGAAGAGCGTCAGGAACAGCAGGTAATCGCCCGGTGCCACAAAGGGCGCCATGGCGGCGGCAAACTTGGAATCGCCCGCGCCCGCCAGCCCGATCGAGGTGATGATGAAGCCCGCGATCAGCACGATCACCAGTTGCGCAAGGCGCATGTACCAGGTGCTGAAGGCCATGACATCCATGGCGACCTGCGCCAGGCCGACCACAAGAAACACGCCCGCCAGCGACAGAACGCTGACATTGGGAATGCGCATCTCGCGCAGGTCCGACCAGGCGACCCAGATGCAGATCGGCAGGACGAAGGGAAGGAACCAGAGGGCTTCCATTTGGCTGATGGCAAGGGTCATGGTCGTCTCCTCAGCTCTGCAGCGTGCGAAGCGCACGGACGGCGGCTTCGAAATGTTGCGGGTGGGTGTCGATGGCGTCTTCCAGCAGGCCACGGCCGATATCCACGTCACCGCGGCGGATGGCTGCAATGGCCATGGTGTGCAGCAACTGTGCCCGTTCCACCTGGGTCATCTGCACCAGCGGCAGGGTGTACTGACCGCGAGAGGCGCGGGCGAGCACAAGGTTGTTCTTGGCGGTGAAGAGGTCGGGATCATAGTTGATCGCCTCGACGAACATCCGCTCTGCCGCGTCGAAATCGCCGCGCGTCAGGTAGGAAAAGCCCCAATTGTTCAGCACACCTGCAGGCCGCATGGTCAGGCCGACGGCGGTTTCATAGAAACTGTCGGCGCGGTCCCATTCCTCGTTGCTGTCTGCGATCATCGCTTCCAGCCGGTAGCGTTCATAGGTCTCGAAGGTGGGGGGCACGGCGTCGAGCTGCTGCTCGGCCTCTTCCCAGTCATTGGTTCGGATCAGGGCACCCGCATAGTCCACACGGTCCTGATCGGTGGCCTCGTCGCTGTTGACGACGGCCCGCCAGACGGTGACGCCCTCGGTGTGATGACCTGCGCGGATCAGGCTGGCGGCCAGCCCCCGGCGCAGGTCGATCCTGTCTGGATTTTCCCGGCTGGCGCGGCGGAAATAGGTCACCGCCTCATCGGGGTCGGCCGATGTCAGCATGATATCGTTGAGATTGGTTTCGTCGATGACGTTGACGCCGTCCAGCGCACGATCGACATCGGCAGACCGGGTCTGGTCGCAGGCTGCCAAGGCAAGCCCGACAGACACCACTGCCGTGATCCGGATAATAGGGCGCATTCGCTGCCTCTTGCTGCTCGTTCTTGCCCCGTTCATGGCGCGTAAAGCAGGAGGTATCGCCCCCCACCCCGACGCTCCAGGTCGAAGCTTTGATTTGTATGGTCTTGACTATAGCCCGGATTTTCCATTCGCGCGATAGCCAAGCGCAGGTTTTCGCGAATCGAGTCGCTTTCGCCACTGTCGAGCGCATAGGCCTGCCGGAAAACCTGCCGGGCTTCGCCGTATTCGCCCTGTTCCATCAGCACCACGCCGAGGTTGTTCCAGGCCGGGACGAAGTCGGGATCGACCTCGACCGCGCGGCGCAGAAGCTCTTCGGCTTGGCCAAGCCGCCCAAGTTGCAGGTTGGCCGACCCGAGCGAAGAGAGCGTCTCGCCGGTCATGCCCCGGTCACCGGCCGCACGCAGGTAACTGCGCAGGGCAAGGTCGTATTCGCCCGCCTCCATCAGCCGATGACCCACGATCAGAGGATCCACCCCGTCGCTGAGCACGTTGAGATCCTCGGGCGCGTCGAGCCCCTCGTTCAACGGCGCAAGCCGCGGCGAGGGTTCGCACGCGGCCAGACCGAGAACGGTCATGATTGCCAGTAATGTCTTGCCCCACCTCATGTCCGTCAGAAGCCTCCTCCTCCCGAAAGATTTTGTGCGATGCCGTAGACCGACGGGCCGATCAGGATGATCAGAAGCGGCGGCAGACAGAACATCATCGTGCCGAGCGTCAGTTTCGTCGGCAGCTTGTTGGCCTTTTCTTCGGCGCGCATCACGCGTTTGTCACGCATCTCTTCGGCATAGACCCGCAGTGCATCGGCGATCGAGGTGCCGAAGGTGGCCGACTGGATCAGCACGGTGACGAAGCTGTTCACGTCCTGCACGCCGCAGCGTTCGCCGAAATCGCGCAGCACCTTCACCTTGTCCTTGCCGGCCTTCATCTCGTAGGCGACGATCTCGAACTCGTCGGCCAGCGATTCAAACGACGGCCGGATTTCCTTGGCGACACGGATAATGGCCTGGTCCAGCGATTGACCCGCCTCGACGCAGACCAGCATCAGGTCGAGCGAGTCCGGGAAGCCCTGGGTGATTTCCTCTTCGCGCTTCTGCACGCGCTTGGTGACCCAGTATTTCGGCAGGTAATAGCCCACGGCACCGGGGATCAGCACGCTGAGAATGCTCTTTTGCGTACCCATGTCGGGGGCGATCAGCGTGTAGATCACGCCAAGCGCCAGAAACCCCATGCCAAGCGCGAATTGCGCGAAGTGGAAAGTCTGGACCGCGCCCTTGGACCGGTAGCCTGCCCGCATCAGGGTCAGCTGGATCTGGCTGAATTCTTCCTGGTTCTGCGGTTCAAGGAACTGGGCGAACTTGTCCAGCTTCTCGTTCTTGCCGCCGATGCGCAGCGCTTTCTGAACCTCTGGCGAAGTGCCCTCGCGGTTCATGTCGCGCAGCTTGGTCAGCGGGTCTTTCTTGCGGAAGACGATGGCGGAAAGACCCATGGCCACAAGCAGCAGCCCGAGAAAGCCGACCACGAACAGGGGTCCGAGCGGTCCGAGATAGCTGACGATAAGGTCGTTGATCTGGTTCATCTATCCGTTCCTCAGACCTTGATGTTGACCATCAGGCGCATGAAAAAGAAGTTCGCCGCCAGCATGACCGCCACCACGGCACAGGCCGGGATGAAAGCGGGGGTTTCCATGACTTCGGAATAATAGTCGGGCTGCATCACGTTGATGCCGATCAGCGCCAGCAACGGGAAGGCGGACAGGAACATACCCGACCACTTGGCCTCGGCGGTGATGGCCTTGACGCGGCGGAACAGCTTGAAACGGGCGCGGATCACCTTTGACAGGCCATTGAGGATCTCGGCAAGGTTGCCGCCCGATTTCTGCTGGATGCCGACGGCCACCGCCAGAAAGCGAAGATCCTGCATGTCCAGCCGTTCGGCCATCGCGGCGATGGCTTCGCTGACATCGCGGCCATAGGCGGCTTCGTCGGCGATGATGCCAAGCTCGGACCCAAGGGGGTCGGCAACCTCTTTTGAGACGGTGTTGATGGCCGATACGAACGGGTGGCCGACACGCAGGGACCGCACCAGCAGATCCACCGCGTCGGGCAATTGTTCCTCGATCATCGCAAGACGCTTCTTGGCCTTGGAGTTGACCCACATGAACACGCCGCCAATCCCCATGATCACCGAGACAAGCACCCGAATGGGCAGCGAGGCACCGGTCATCAATGTCAGCATGACAAAGGCGGCGATGCCGAGGGCGATCATGACCAGGATCAGCTGCTGCGGCGTGAAGGCGATGCTGGCTTTCTGCGCCTTGCTGGCGATCAGGGAGTAGAGCGGGATCGTGCGGGATCCGGTGTGCTGGTCCAGTTCCTTGCGCAGCTTGGCCAGAACGTCTTCGCGGTTGGCCCCCTTGTTGAGAAGGTCCAGACGACGATTGACGCGGGAATTCAGGCTGATCGACTTGCCGAAGACCATCAGGTAGATGCCTTCGACCAGCATCAGGATACCGACGAAGATGCCGATATAGATGAGCGGTTCGATACTCAGTTCCATGGCTGTCAGTCCCCCGCGGGTTCATAGATCGAGGCCGGCAGGTCGTAGCCCCACTGGCGGAAACGTTCGGAATAGTGCGACCGCACCCCGCAGGCGGTGAAACGGCCGATGATGGTGCCGTCGGGCTTGAGGCCGAGACGTTCGTAGCGGAACACCTCCTGCATCGAGATCACATCGCCTTCCATGCCGGTCACTTCCGTGATCGAGACCATGCGGCGGCTGCCGTCCTGAAGGCGGCTGGCCTGTACGATGAGGTTCACGGCGCTGGCGATCTGGCTGCGTACGGCCTTGATCGGCATCTCGATCCCGGCCATGGCGATCATGTTTTCAAGGCGGCTGACGCCATCGCGGGCACTGTTGGCGTGGATCGTGGTCATGGATCCGTCATGGCCGGTGTTCATGGCCTGCAACATGTCGATCACTTCCTCGCCGCGCGTTTCGCCGACGATGATCCGGTCAGGACGCATCCGCAGGGCGTTGCGCAGACAGTCGCGCTGCGTGACCGCGCCCTTGCCTTCCACGTTCGGCGGGCGGCTTTCCATCCGGCCCACATGTTCCTGCTGCAACTGAAGTTCTGCCGTGTCCTCGATCGTCAGGATACGTTCGGAATTGTCGATGAAGGACGACAACGCGTTGAGCGTGGTCGTTTTACCGGAGCCCGTCCCGCCCGACACGATCACATTGAGGCGCGTTGCGACGGCGGCCTGAAGGTAGGCGGCCATTTCCTCGTTGAAGGCGCCGAACTTGACCAGGTCGTCGATGCCGAGCTTGTCTTTCTTGAACTTACGAATGGAGACGAGCGAACCGTCCACCCCCACGGGCGGCACCATCGCGTTGAAACGCGAGCCGTCCTTCAGACGGGCGTCCACGTAAGGATTGGATTCATCGACGCGGCGGCCCACGGCGGACACGATCTTATCGATGATCCGCAGCAGGTGGCGTTCGTCCTTGAACCGGCAATCGGACTTTTGCAGTTTGCCCGCCCGTTCGATGAAGACATTGAAGGGGCCATTGATCAGAATATCGTTGACGGTGTCGTCTTTCAGAAGCGGCTCCAGCGGGCCGAGGCCCGTCACCTCGTCAAATAGCTCGGTCTGAAGGGTCTGACGGTCCTCGCGGTTCAGCACGACGCCCATATCGGTCAGCTCGTCATTGGTGATCGAGTTGATCTCGGCGCGCAGTTCGCTTTCCTTCGCCTTTTCCAGCGCGGACAGGTTTAGGTTGTCCAGCAGGCGCGAATGCATCTCGGTCTTGATTTCGTCAAGACGGGCACGGCGCTTGGCCTCCTTGTCGAGGGCGACAGGTTCCGCCGGGGCGGCGCTTGGCTTTGGCTTAGGCCTGCGCGCGATCTTTGGGGCCGCGTCGCCGGCAGCCGCCGGGCCGGGGGTTCCGGCACTTGGCTCCGGGTCCGTTGTCAGGGCCGGGTGAACGGGGCTGGCGGGGCCGTTTTTCTTGTAGCGGGAAAACATCTATCGCTCCTCAGCCTGCCGTTGCTTCGGCGCGGATTGCGTCATGCAGGGTTTTCGCCAGCTTGGCGATCTCCTTGCGCAGCGCATTTTTCTTCGCAAACAGGGCCAGCGGGGTCCCGTGATCGCAGGCCTGGGTGACCTGCTTGGTGCCATCGGGCAGTTGCGTGTTCAGCTCGATATTCAGGCTTTCCGCCAGGTGCTTGACGCGGCTCTTGCCGCTCATGTCGAGCCCCTTGGGTGCGCGATTCAGCACGTAATGGACCTTGTCGATCGGAAGGTCTTCGGCCTGCAATGCCTTGATGAAGCGCAGGGTGTTCTGGGCGGACCGCATGTCCAGTTCCAGCGTGGTAAAATAGACATCGGCCGCGTTCAGCACGGTTTCGGTCCATTGCACGATGGTGGTGGGCATGTCGACGATGACCACATCGAAGCATTCCTGCGCCAGTTTGATCAGCGCCTCCACTTCGGTCGGGCCGATCAGGTCGAGCGGCAGGATGTCGGCGGGCGCGGTAAAGACCGACAGCTTGCCGTCATAGGTCTGAAGCGCCTGCTTGAAGGCGTCCACATCCATGGACTGCGCCTCGGACAGCACTTCGAAGATCACTTCACGGCGTGTCAGGTCCAGATAGGTCGATGTCGAGCCGAATTGCAGGTCGAGGTCGATCAGGCAGACCGAAGGCGGGTTCTTCTTGTCCGCGGTTGCGATCTCCCATGCCAGGTTCACGGCCAGGGTGCTGGCGCCGGTGCCGCCCGCCATGCTTTGCACGGCGAAGACCACGCGGTCGCCCATGCTGGTGGTGGGCGTGCGGATCTGGGCCGGGGCCTGCGGTTCTGCCGGTGTGGCGGTTTGCGGTGCAACAGCAGCTGCGGGCGCGGGCGCGGCCGGTTCAGCGGCCGGGGCTTCCGCGATGGACTGACCCGCGCGAATCCGTTCCACCGACTGGTGGAAGGCCATTTCCGGCAGCGGGTAGGGTACGAAATCATCGGTGCCCGCGTTCAGCAGGCGGTGCAGGATCGGCGGGCTGACGTCCTCAGCGATCAGGATGACCTTCACGCCCTTGGACTTGGCCTGTTCGATCACCCGGATGATCAGCTCGATATCCTGCTCATCCTCGTCATCGACAGCCACGGCGACGAATTCAAGGTCGTCCGCCTCCGGCTGCACGAAGAAGGCTTGTGCCTCCATGAAATTTAGGTCGCCCCAGGCTTCGCCCAGTTCGGCCTCTATATCGTCGATCAGCAAATCAAACGTCTGAACGTCGCGGGCAATGGTGCATGCCACGATCGGTGCAGGAGTCGATTTCAGCGCAAGGCCTCCACTCATCGTTTATACCCCGGAATGCCCGGATTTGTCCGGGTCGGTTGTCGTTTCGGTCGCGGCAGAAGTGCTGCTTACCGGAAGGTCAGGCTTGATTCCCGCTCGATCAGGACCTCGCCACTCTGCCTCCGATGTTCTGTGTGGCCCTCAAGTTGGGCAACAATACGACCAAAAAACCGAAACTATTGGGTATTTACCCGAGGTTGCGCGGTTGCGAGGGCGATCAGTCGCCGCCCCCGGTGCGCGGTCCGGCATAGGCGCGATAGACGATATCGGCGTAGCGCCCGTCCAGCACCAATGGGTCGTTCTGCACGAAACCGCTGACCTCGGTGACCGTCCGGCGATTGCGCAGCTCGCGGTCCTGGGTGGCGACAAGCGGTTGGGTTTCCCCAAGCGAAACAAGGGCGTCCAGGCGGCTGCGGGCAATGCCCTGGCTGACAAGGTAGTTCACGGCAGCCTGTGCGCGGCGACGGCCAAGGCTGTGGTTATAGGCGTCGGACCCGACCAGATCGGTATGGCCATAGACGCTGAACCGCACCTCGGGGAATTGCAGGATCCACTGGGCCTGCTGGCGCAGAACGGCACGGGACTGGGAATCGAGCGCGGCGCTGTTGAAGGCGAAGTTGATCGTTGTGGGGACTTCCTGCGCGAAGCGGGTCGACAGCTCCTCGACATAGGATCGCTGCCCGGTCATCACCAGAACGTTGTTCATGGTCGGGTCGCCAAAGCCGCCCTCATCCATGAAGCTGCCTGCCTCGCCCACATTGCGGATGCGGTCACAGCCGGTCAGCGCAAGCGCCGCGACACCGGCCAGAAGGAGTGTTTTCATCGGGATTCCCATGGTCTTACTCCATCACATAGCCGTAGGAGCCGCCGAAATCCTGTTGCGCGACATCGCCTGCGGGGGTGCCCGCATCAGGCACGCGCCCGGCGGTGAGGCCAAGCAGGAACAGCTCGTTTTCCGTGGGAATGCGGATGCGGTCGGTTGGCAGCGCCAGCGCCTCGCCCCGCGTGGGCGACACCAGATGCGCGCTGACGATGATCACCAGTTCCGATTGTTCGCGCTGATAGCTGGCACTGCGGAACAGCGCGCCCAGAACCGGGATATCGCCAAGCCACGGCACCTGGCCGATGGAATCGCGGAAGTCGTCCTGCAACAGCCCGGCGATGGCAAAGCTTTCCCCGTCACGCATTTCCACCGTGGTCGAGGCTGACCGGGTGCGCAGGCCGGGAACGCCGTTCACCGTCGGAACGAGCGTGTCGATGGCCGAAACCTCGGCTGACAGTTGCAGGTTGATGGTTTCATCCGAAACAACGGTCGGGGTGAAGTTCATCACCACGCCGAAGGGGCGGAACTCGACGGAGACACCGTTTTCCGTTTGAACCGGAACAGCGAATTCGCCACCCGCGTTGAAGGTCGCGGTCGCGCCGGACAGGGCGCTGAGGCTGGGTTCTGCCAGCGTGCGGACCACGCCGTTGGCTTCCAGCGCTTCCAGCATGACCGAGAGTTGCAGACTGTTGGTGCCAAAGCTGACCCCGAGCGCGCCGTTGCGGCCGGTGGTGTTCGGAGCAAGCGTTTGACCGACGCCGAACGTGGCCGGACCCGTGACATTGGCGCCACCCGTTCCAAGGGTCGCGCCACCGTCTCCGCCGAAGACCGAGCCGGCAATGCCAAGCGAGGCCCCAAGCTCGCGGCTGACGCTGCGCGACATTTCGGCGAAGCGGACCCGCAGCATGACCTGCTGGCTGCCGCCGACCATCATCATGTTGGAGACCCGGCCCGGCGCATAACGGCTGGCCAGTTCAAGCGCCCGGTCCAGCACCTGACCGGAGGACACGGTTCCGGAAAGCACGATGCCGTCATTGGCGGTGCGCACCTCGATCTCTTCGTTTGGCAGGATCTCTTGCAGGCGTTCACGGAACTCGGCCAGATCGGGCACCACCTGGATCTCGACATTGGCGATCAACTGCCCCTCGATGCTGAGCAGCGTCATCGTGGTGCGACCCGGCGCGCGGCCAAGCACGTAGATCGTGCGTTCGGACAGCGTGGCGATATCGGCGATGTTGGGGTTCGCGACGGAAAGCTCGGCAAACAGCGCCTCGCTTTCGACCACAACGGCCCGGTTCATCGGCACGCGCAGCGTTGCGGACGTGGCCCCTTCCAACACGCGGAGGGCCTGTGAATGCGAACTCGTCGGTATCGATACGACCAGCGCACATCCCACAAGGACGGCGCAGATTTGGCGCAAAATGCTCATTGTGATCCTGCCTCTCTGATCACGTTTTCGGGTGGGCTCTGACGGCCCCTTTCGGTGCACAATGCCCGAAAACGCTTTCTGGCGCAAGAATCAGCATCTTGCAGGCCGATATTCATGTTGTCGGGAAAGCACGATGGCCCAGTCTTGGGCCGAAACGGCAAACGGCCCCCAAGATGATGGGGGCCGAAAGACGGTATCGGGTGGATCAGTTGGTGCACGGAACCTGGGTCACGATGACCTCTGCCCCGCGACGGTTGCGGACGGTGCAGATCCGCGGGCCGGTTTCGACGGGGTTGTCGGGCACCCCGAGCAGGGTATCCTGCGTGATCTCGATCGTGTCCGATTGCGTGTCATCGCGGACACCGACCAGCGCCAGCGTCAGGCTGCCCGTCGCCTGTGCCTGGGCCAGCGCCGCGATCTGGTCCGGCGGTGCTTCGACCGTGATGGTGCGCGCAATGGTCGGGTTGTTGCGATCCTGGTCATCCGTCTGGTCGATGGCGATGATTTGCAGCGACGCCTGGATGAGGCGTGTCACGTTCTCTCCGCGCGCGACGCCGGTCCAGTAGACGTCCACCCGGTCGCCGGGACGCAGGAAACCGGACACACCGCTGGCCACGTCGACGCGCAGCGCGAAAGCGCGCATGCCGCGTTCCAGCCGCGAGGCGACGCCGGCATCCTCGCCCGGGGCGGTCACTTTCGAGACCAGAACGGGTTCGTTGCGTTCCATCACGCGCAAGACGGTGCGCGGTTCATCGGAGTCCGCCGGGAAAAGGTCCTCGGCGCTTGTGAACGCGCCGAACGGAACGAATTCCTCGGGCCACTCGATGGCCCGCACATCCTGCGGTCGCAACTGTTCACCATAGCGAACCTGCCGCGTCACGACATAGACGGTGGTTGTCGGCACGATTTCGCCCCGCTGCGATTCCAGCGCGGCCTGGTATTGCGTGAAACGGTCCTTCGCCACGTAGACCGCAAAGCCCGCGAGGCCAATGCCTATGATAAGGACAAGTCCGAATATGACTCGCATGCTACTGCCCCTCGATTTGTTCTGCCTGGCATGCCGGTCAGTGCCGACATGCTCTCATCTGGCTGATCCTTGCAAAGAAATTGGGCAAAAGAATGGTCGGCTCTCGACCATCTGTCGGCACGGATCGCGGCCCGGGGGGCCGTCCAGCGGCCCCTCAGGCGGGCGCAGGGCGCCTTAGTCGGTCGTGGTCGTGGTCGTGGAAGTCGACGTGCTGCTGGAGAACCCGGCAGTCACATGGTCGGCTTCCAGCTGTGTCTGGATATCGCCGGACAGATTTTCAAGACCGCTCGACACAACCGAGATCACGGCCAGGCCGAGGCCGACCAGCGCAGCGGTCAGAACGACCCAGTCAACGGTGACGGCACCCGATTCGTCGGACAGAAAAGACATAAGGGATTTCATGGACATGGCGTGCTCCTGCTTTGCCTTGTGTGGGGTAGCCCGCAAGTGGGCGGGTAAGCAGCGCATTCTGTCGCGAACCCTCTGAGGGGCAGGGGGACTATGGCCCCCCGGACAGGGCAGAAACAAGGCAGAGCAGGGACAGTGCGACGCCAAATCCCTAAAGATCTAGGCGATTTTGACCGGTTCCGCCTGGCAGGGAGGAACCGAAGGCATCAGTTGAATTCTTCGACGATATGGTCGCGTTCCAACTGGGTGCGAATTTCGTTGGACAGGTCTTCCAGACCGGCAGCAACGGTGTTGGTCACGGCAAGGCCGACACCGACCATGGCAGCGGTCAGCACGACCCAATCGACGGTGACGACACCGGATTCACAAAGGGCAAACGATTTCAGGCGGGCAATTGCACGCATGGCAGATCCTCCAGGGTTTAAGGGATGTGGCAGCATCCCGAGCAGACCATGGCAAGATCGCGGCGAACTGAGGCGAAAATGCGGCAGAAATGCGCAATTATGGACAAAATGCGGCAGTAATTGGGAAACAGAAAACCCCGATCGTCACTGATCCGGAAACGCGAAAGGGGCCACGCACATGGCGTAGCCCCTTAAAGAATTATATGTATCAGCGACTTAGTCGGCTGCGGCCGGGAAGGCGGTGGTGATGTGGCCGGTTTCCAGCTGCGTCTGGATATCGCCGGACAGGTCCTGCACGCCAGCGGACACGACGGCCATGACGGCGAGGCCCAGGCCCACGATGGCAGCGGTCAGCACGACCCAGTCAACAGTCACGGCACCGGATTCGGAATTCAGGAAGGTCTTGATCATTGTCTTGCTCCAGGTTTCTCAAGTGTTGCCCTCGGGTCTCTGCCCTTCAGGATGAGTGCAATATCTCGTTCAATCGGGGCGCGAATTGGGCGGTGAAAAGAAATTATCGGGATTTTAATAAAGCTGAATTCAAGCATTGCGCGGTTTCCCCAACTCTGAGTGATCGCGGTTTTTCAGCAGGTGGAGGCGCAAGGCCGCCCCGCTCAGTTCATGTTCATGTGGGAGGTGAGTTCTTCGGAAATGGCACTCAGCCCGCTTTCCATGACCGTCATCACCGATAGTCCGAGACCGACCATGAGTGCGGTAATCAAGACCCAGTCAACGGTCGCGCCACCGGATTCGGAGATCATGAATGTTCTGTACATCTGCTCGTTCCTTCTTGTTTTGTCGGCGCCCCACCAAGGCCGGGACCTGCAATCGTCGCAGGCCCCTTCCCCCTGGAGCAGGTCAAGGAGGCTGTTCAAACGGGGCGGGAATGCGTCTGTTTTGCGGAGGTTGGTTGTCGCCGTCAGTTAATAAGAGAGTGGCATGACCAATTGGATTACTCCGTCATTCCAAACGGGTATGTCGACTTGACCCAAAGAGAGCGGCGCAGGGCCTCGGCTTTCTTTCGGATAGGAAGTCGGGCATGATGCTCTTAGAAAAAAGAATGATCAAACGGGCGGTGACATGGGTATTCGCAAGGTGATTCTGGGGGTGGTTCTTGCGGTTTGCCTGCAGCCGGGGCAGGACGTGCGGGCGCAAGAGGCAGCAGACGAGGCCGCGCCGCCGCCGTTTCCAGCGTTCACCTTTCGCCGGGTCACAGCGCCGACACCGGGACAAACGGGCCCCCGGATCAACATCCAGATCGGGGATCGTGCGTCGGAAGACCCGGTGGAGACAGCCTCGGCCATGCCCGCACCGCAGCAGGGCGCGTCGGGCGAGGCAGACTGGTTCTGGCAGGAAATCCCGGCGGGGCGCGATTTCAGCGCCGGGCGGTATCAGGCGGTCATGCAGCTGCTGTCCACCGCGCCCGAAGCTGGCAGCCTGCCGATCGCCCGGGCCGAGACTTTGCTGGCCATGGCCGAGGCGCATGGCCCCCGTATCATGCAAGAAACCATAGGCACCAGCGTGTCACCGGCCCTGGTGCTGGCGGTGATGGCGGTGGAATCGCGCGGTGATACGGTGGCCGAAAGCAGCGCCGGGGCGCGGGGCCTGATGCAGTTGATCCCCGCCACCGCCGAACGGTTCGGTGTGACGGATGTGTTCGACGCGGATCAGAATATCGCCGGCGGGATTGCCTATCTGGACTGGCTGATGGCTGAGTTCGACCGTGACCCGGTCCTGGTCCTTGCCGGGTACAATGCGGGCGAGGGGGCGGTGCGCGGCGCCAATGGCGTGCCGGATTACCGTGAAACCCGCGACTATGTTCCGCGCATCATGGCCACCTGGATACTGGCCCGGGCGCTCTGCGTGACGCCGCCGGAACTGGTGACGGATGGCTGTGTGTTCCGCACGATGGTGGCGTCAAACGGCTAGCGGATGCCAATTCGCGCGTAATCCATTATAATGGTGTGCATTGGGTCCAGCCATTGCCTGCCATATTAAGGAGCCGCCACATGGTCCGCGCCGCCGCTATTCTACTCTTCCTCTTCATTGCCCCCGCCGCCATGGCGCAATCCTGGTGTTCAAATGGGTCTCTGAACGCCACCGAACAGACGATCTGTTCCACCCCCGATCTAGGCTGGCGCGATCAGGAACTGGAACAGGCCTACGCCGCCGTGCGCCATATCCAGGGCGTGCAGTCCGCTCAACAGGCCTGGCTGGCAGAGCGAAACGGCTGTGGATGGGATGTCGCCTGCATCCGCGCGGCCTATGACTACCGCATCGCGGTGCTTCAGGGGATGGCCGGGGGAGCAGGGGCCGGGGGCGGCAAATACCCGCAACAGCCTGCACCGCCGCAGCAAGCCAACTATCCCGGCTGGTGTTCCGAAGGGTCCCTTAACGCGGCGGAGCGGACAATCTGCTCCTATCCCGACCTTGGCCAGATGGATCTCTATATGGCCGAACTCTACGCGCAGGTGCGTCACTATCCCGGCATCGTGTCAGAGCAGCAAGGCTGGCTGAGCGGGCGCAATGCATGCCATTCGGACTACCCTTGCCTTTACGCCGCCTATTCCGACCGGATTCAGGAGTTGCAACTGCGCTACGGGGCGAACTGACGAAAAAAAACGCCGCCCATTTGGGGCGGCGCTCTCAGTCTCTATAGAGGACAGCGTCAACCGACGATGGTCGCCTCGGTTGCGGCGCGCAGGTCATCCTCGGTCACGCCATCGGCGCATTCGACGATCTTGAGCCCGCCCTCGACCACGTCGAGCACGCCGAGATTGGTGATGATCCGGTCCACCACGCCCTTGCCAGTGAGCGGCAGGGTGCAGGCCTTCAGCACCTTGGAGTCGCCGTGCTTGTTGGTGTGGTCCATCACGACCACCACACGGCCCACGCCCGCCACAAGGTCCATCGCGCCGCCCATGCCCTTGACCAGCTTGCCGGGGATCATCCAGTTCGCCAGATCGCCGTTTTCGGCCACTTCCATCGCGCCGAGGATCGCCGCAGCGATCTTGCCGCCCCGGATCATGCCGAAGCTGGTGGCGCTGTCGAAATAGGAGGTGCGGCTAAGCTCCGTGATCGTCTGCTTGCCCGCGTTGATCAGGTCGGGGTCTTCCTCGCCCTCATAGGGGAAGGGGCCCATCCCGAGCATGCCGTTCTCGGATTGAAGCGTGATGTCCTTGTCGCCCACGTAGTTGGCCACCAGCGTCGGGATGCCGATGCCGAGGTTCACATACATGCCGTCTTCGAGTTCCTCTGCCGCGCGCGCGGCCATCTGGTTACGGTCCCAGGGCATTATGCTTCCTCCCGCTTGCGCGTGGTGCGCTGTTCGATGCGTTTCTCATGCTCGCCCTGGATCAGGCGGTGCACGTAGATGCCGGGCAGATGGATGAGGTCGGGGTCGAGCGACCCGCGCGGGACGATTTCCTCGACCTCGGCGATGCAGATCTTGCCGCACATGGCCGCGGGCGGGTTGAAGTTGCGTGCGGTCTTGCGGAAGACGAGGTTACCGGTGTCATCGGCCTTCCACGCCTTGACGATAGACAAGTCCGCGAAGATGCCCTCTTCGAGGATGTAATCCTCGCCGCCGAACTGCTTCACCTCCTTGCCCTCGGCGATCACGGTGCCGACGCCGGTCTTGGTGTAGAAACCGGGGATGCCCGCACCACCGGCGCGCATGCGCTCGGCCAGGGTGCCCTGCGGGTTGAATTCCAGCTCCAGCTCGCCTGACAGGTACTGGCGCATGAACTCCGCGTTCTCGCCCACATAGGACGACATCATCTTCCTGATCTGGCGCGTATCGAGCAGCTTGCCCAACCCGAACCCGTCAACGCCCGCATTGTTCGAGGCGACCGTCAGGTCCTTGACGCCCGATTTCACGATCCCGTCGATCAGCAGCTCGGGGATGCCACACAGGCCAAACCCCCCGGCGGCAATCAGCATCCCGTCGAAGAGAACGCCCTCCAGCGCCTCATCGGCAGAGCCATATACTTTCTTCATGGATTCACTCCCGTAGAATTCCTCGGCTGAACCTGCCGCGCGCCGTGGGAGAGAGTCAACGCGCCCCGGCAGCACAGCGGTCGATCCCTCTGCAATACGCAAAAACACCCCCCGGGCAACAGAATTTCCGGGGGGTAGGTATTTCTACGCAGGCACGGGGGACGCTCAGACAGGCAGGGCGTCAGCCTCGTATTGGGCGGCGAACTCGGCGCTTGGCGGGATCGGCTTGATCACGTCGATCAGCACGCCATTGGGGTCGGCAGTGATGAAATGGCGCTGTCCAAAAGCTTCATCGCAGATCGGTTTCAGCATCGGCAGGCCAGCGGCGGCAAGCCGGTCATGCACCGCATCCACATCCGCAACTTCGAAATTCAGGATCACCCCGCGCGTTACCCCGCGACCGGCCTCGGGGATGGTTTCGTGTTGGCCGTCCAGAATGGCAAGGTTAACGCGTGGATCAGAGGTGGATTGCAGATGGACATACCAATCGGCGGCAAACATCGGCTGAAAGTCAAAATGCGCCTGATAGAAGGCGGCAGTGCCCGCAACATCCGTGGTTTGCAGGACAGGGTAATACTGGGTCGTGTTCATGCTTGTCTCTCCACTTAAAAACATACACTCTGTATGTATATGAGCTCAATAAACATACAGGCTGTATGTATGCAAGAAGAAAAATCCAGAATCCCGAATTCCGACCGCAGAGCGGCCATGCGTGCGCGTCTGCTGGCCTCGGCCCGGCGGCTCTTTGTTGAAAAGGGCTATGCGGAAACGTCTACTCCCGAGATCGTCAAAGACGCCGGGGTGACGCGCGGGGCGCTGTATCATCACTTCGATGACAAGTCGGCGCTCTTTGACGCCCTGATCTGCGCCGAAGCCGAATCGCTTGCCACCGATATAGAGGCGGCCGCGCTTGGCAGTTCAGGCGATCCGATGCAGGCGGGTGCTGAGGCGTTCTTCGCGGCCATGTCCCATCCGGGCAGGGCCCGGCTGCTGCTTGTTGACGGTCCTGCGGCGCTTGGACAGGCGCGGATGGATGAGATTGATGCAGGCAATGGCCGCAGGACCCTGCGCGACGGGCTGGCCGCCGCTCGTCCCGATCTGACGCAAGATGACCTGGATGCCTTGTCGCTGCTCTTGTCCGCCGCGTTCGACCGCGCCGCACAGGCCATCGCGGAGGGGGCGGATCAGGCACCGCTGCTGGCGGGTATTCTGAACCTGATCACCGGCGTGACACGGGCCTAGTTCGCGATCAGCGCGTCCTCCATCTCGGCCAGCAGGACCGAACAGTAATTCTCGAAGCGCGGTCCCGGCTGGCGGGCGTTGAACGTGTCCAGCATCGGATCGGGCGCGGTGATGCGGCTGCCGGACAGCTCCTGAATGACCGCATGGCCGCAGAAGGGCACATAGGCTTCCAGATAGCCGCCCTCATGCACCAGCACCAGTCGCCCGTCGCACAGCAGCGCGGCGGCTTCCTTGACCATTGTGGTCATCAGCCGGAAGGTCTCGGAGGTCGCCAGCATCCGGGACAGGGGGTCGAGCGCGGCCGCGTCATAGCCGCAGGCCACGATGATCACATCGGGCTGAAAATCGGCCAGCGCCGGGATCACCAGCCGCTCCATCGCCTCCAGATAGGTATTGTGCCCGGCCCCGGCAGGCAGCGGGATGTTGAGGTTGAACCCGTCACCGGCACCCGACCCGCGATCGTCGAAATCGCCGGTATCGAGCGGGTAGTTGCGTTCCTGGTGGAGAGAGATCGTCAGCACGTCGTCACGGTCGTAGAAAATCGCCTCGGTCCCGTTGCCGTGATGCACATCCCAATCCAGCACCGCGACCCGGTCAACCATGCCCGCTGCAAAGGCGGCCTCCACGGCGATGGCGATATTGGCGAGCAGGCAAAACCCGTTGGGGAAATCCGGCAGGCAGTGATGCCCGGGCGGGCGCGACAGCGCATAGGCATTGTCGATCTCGCCACGCAGCGTGGCAAAGAGCGCCTCCTTGGCCAGCCCTGCCGAGACCTTTGCGATCTCGTAGCCGCCCGGTCCGAACGGCGTGCGCAGGCCCAGTTCGCCACCGCCCGCGTCGGACATCTCCCGAAACGCTGTCAGATAGCTTTGCGGATGCACGCGGAGCAGGTCTTCCTCGGTGACCATCGCGGCGTGACGCACGTCAAGCTCCCGGATCAGGCCCGTCACCTCCAGCAGGTTCTTGAGCCGCCGCTTGGTTTCCGGGTTTTCGGGCAGGCCGCCCGGTAACGGTTGCACCAGGCCCCCAACCGGCAGCATCATCGCGTAGTTGCCGCCCGCGTGCCAGAAACAGCGTTCGTCCCAGAAAAACCCCGTGGCCATGTCGTTCCTCGCTTGCTTTCCCCGGGCAGAGTGGCGGCAGTCTCGACCGCGCGCAAGCATTTGCAGGGGGGTGGTGGTTCGGGGCGGCCAAAAAATCTTCAAGAAGATTTTTCGGTGATGAAAAAGCTTCTTGAAGCTTTTTGAGAGTGTGAAGAATTGTCTGGAAAATTCTTCTTGGCGGGGACAAAGACAGCCATGGCCCGAACAATCCCCGATCTCAGCGCCCTTGCTTTGCCCGGTGCCCGCATCGCCCTGCGCGTGACCCCCAAGGCATCCCGCAATGCCGTGGTTCCGGCGGAAACGGCGGGCGATCCCCTGCGAGTCTATGTCACCACCGCGCCAGACGGCGGAAAGGCCAATGCCGCCGTGCTGAAACTGTTGGCCAAGGCGTTCGGGCTGCCGAAATCGCGGCTGACCATCGTGCAGGGCGAAACCGGGCGGGACAAGCTGATCGAAATCGGCTGAGCCTTGCCCCATCGCGCCTAATCTGTTGGGATCATCTCATGACCGACCCGACCGATGCAGATCTGGCCAAACGCTACCGTCCCCTGCTGCACCAGGAACGCGCGGCACTTCAGCAATCCTCTGACGCAACCGCAGAGGGACGCAAGCCGGTGGAACTGGATCAGACCAGTATCGGGCGGCTGTCAAGGCAGGATGCCTTGCAGGGGCAGGCCATGGCCTCAGCGCTGGAGGCGCGCCGCCACGGCCGCCTTCGGGCCATCGCGGCGGCCCTCGCGCGGATGGAGGAGGGCGACTTTGGCTGGTGCGAGGATTGCGGCGACTTCATCGGAGTCCCGCGTCTGGACGTGGACCCTTGCGTGGTGCGCTGCGTATCCTGTGCCTCTTAGGCGAGCCAATGCGCCAGATCGCGCCCGGTCTGATCCTGCAACACGGCGATGTCCGCCCTGTAATAGTCTTTCAGCTTCTCTCTCAGGGCGTCTGACAGGACCGGCATGCTGTCCCATCCGAGGCGTTTGAACATGGCCTCTTTGTCATTGGCCCTGAAACGCGCCTTTCTCGGGGGGACATCGCAGTCGAGACCGAGATCGGTCATAACACCGGCCAGAAAGGCCGGCTGATTGGCCACCAGATCATCATAGAAATAGACCCGCAAGCCCGGAACGTGCTGTCGCCAGTGGGTCAGGATCGCGCCATACATCCCGTAAGCCAGCATGTTGAATGACGGATCCAGATCGGTGATCTCAGCAGAGTGGGGCAAGCGGCGGCGCATCATGTGGTGCGTATACGCGCTCAGGTAACGATCTACAGGGTTGCGCAGGACAGCGAGGGTTTCGATGCCGGGCAAGTGCCGCGCCACGCGGGCGGCCACGTCTATGCCCGCGTCAGGCAGGCTGAAATAGCCCGGAGTGGATTCGAACCGATACACATGCGCGGGATCGTCAGGAAAGGCGTTCGCATATTCTTCCAGACGGTCTTCGAAATCCGGCAGCAGCAGGAAGTTCAATTCCTTGAAACGTCCGTTCGCCCCGAACCGGGCAGATCTCATCAGGGCTTTGTGCAGCCATGTCGTGCCGCTTTTCTGGGCCCCGACAATCAGCAGGTTAGGCAATGGCATTCGGAAAATCGTCCCGGCTCAATAAAGATCAGGTCTTGCTGCTTTCCGCCGGGATGGCCCGAATGCGGTAGATGCCTTCGGGCAGGTCCAGCGCGGCGGCAAGGTCCCGCAATTGCGTGTCGGACAGGGTGATTTTCTGAACGCTGTCGGTATGCGGGTCATATTGTTCGAGAGTCACGCATTCCTCGAAGGCGGAGATCGTCAGATCCTCCTCCAGCGGGGCAGCGCCCTCGTCGACCAGGGTAATGACGGTCGCGTCGAAATCGTGCTCGATGGTAAACATGGGATCAGAGTAGTGCGCCACGCGCAGCTTGCCTAGCCCGATTGCCCGAAATTGCAGCGCCTATGCTTGATCTGAGTCAATGTCACGTCCCGGCAGATGCGCGACCCTCGGGGCAGGCCGCAGTGTTGTCAGGCGGCCCCGTTGCAGGAGATTGCGGATGCCCGGACGCAAAACGATCGAGGAGCATGAACGGCTTATGGGCCAGATGGCTGATCGCCTTGGCGTGGATCTGGACGAGGCCGAGTTGCGTGGCGATCTTGCCCCGGAACAGCGTCGCGATATGGTGCTGAGCTGTACCAACTGCACCTCGCCCGAGGAATGCGGCAAGTGGCTGGAAAGCCACGACAAAGCTGAGGACACCCCGTCCTATTGCCGCAATGGCGCGGCGTTGACGGACCTGCGTGACAGCTGAATTCCCCACCTGCCAAGGATCGTAACGATGACCCATCCGCTCGGCGATATCCGCCACCATTTCATGCTGTCGCAATCCATGGCAAAGGTCATCGGGGCCGATCTGGCGCATGCGGTGCATGAGGGCAGGCTCTCTCAGCAAGATTGGTCCGATGCAGTTACGCGCTGCCGGGGATGTGACTGGGCGCAGGCCTGCGAGGACTGGCTTGTGGCGCAAGGAGAGGCTGACGCGGCCGCCCCCGCCACCTGCGCCAATGCTGCCCTGTTTCGGCGGCTGGCAAGCTGATCTTTTTTCGATGACATCGGTGGCAATCCCGGCCTAACCTGTTGAAAACAGGGGGGATGGGGATGCTGAAACGGGAATGGCGACGGCTGGTGAATCGCTGTGTCTGGTCCTGGGCGGGGTGGAAGAATGCCTGGGAGAATGAGCCGAGCCTGAAATTCTGGACGGCCATGAATGTTCCGAGCGCGGGTTTGGCGCTTTGGTTGCCGCTAAGTCGCGGGGAAACCATGATAATCCTCATGGGCGGTGTCCTGATCCTGGCGGCGGAGCTGCTGAACACGTCGATTGAGCGGACGGTGGATTATATCTCGACAGATCAAGATGTTAGGGCGCGGGACGCCAAGGATGTGGGCAGCGCGGGCGTGGCGATGACGGCGGTGGCCGTGGGGGTTGCGTGGCTTGTCGTTTTGTTTGGATGACGCTATCCCTTTGATGAGGAAGGGAAATCCATGCGGCAGATCGAGAATGTGATCAGTGACCGGGGGTCGAAATACGCTGTTTCGGGCGGGCCTGCGGCCAGCCGTGAGGAGGTGGATGAATTCCTCAAATCATTGAAAAAGAAGAAGAAATACGCCAAGGCCACGCATAATTCATGGGCCGTGCTGCTGCCGGACGGGCCGCTCAAATCCGATGACGGGGAAAGCGGTGCGGGCAATATCATCCTCAAGATGTTGGAGGGCGAAGGGCTGCACTCGCATCTTGTAGTGGTCACCCGCTGGTATGGCGGCAAACATCTGGGCGGCGACCGCTTTCGCCACGTGGCCGATGCCTGCCGCGCCTATTTCGCACAAGAATAGGGGGGTGCCGGGCGTACACCCCCTGTACACCCCCCGTACACCCCCCGTGCAGACAGATCGGGGTCAGAGCTTTGAATGCGACCCGTCGCAAAGCGGCTGGCGCGAAGAGTGCTTGCAGCCGCAGAAGAACACCTTGCCGGTCTTCTCGGCGGTGTATTTCACCGGGCTGAAATCGCTGCCCTTGTGAGAGCCGTCACAGAAAGGCTGCCGCTGGCTCTGCCCGCAGGCGCACCAGAAGTAATTCTTGCCTTCCTCCACCTCGATGGGGAAGGGGGCGGTCTGGGCGATCTTTGGGGCGTCGGTCATTGTGGCTCTCCTGTTGGTTGGCTGTCGTGTTACGTGACCCGGCAAGGCGGGCAAAGTCCATAAGCTCGGCCTGTGCGGCAGGGCAGGGGCGATGTGCGGTCAGGGTCCACGGGGTCTACGGATCGGCGCGCCCCTGACGGCGCCGGTGCAGCGCATAGAGCGCCGGGGCGGCAGCGTGGCGATAGGCCCGATCCGCCAGCCAATGGACACCCGGCAGCCCGGTGATCCGCGCCAGCCAGCGCCAGCCCGGCAGATGCGACCAGAGCAGGCGGAAGGCCTCGAGCCCCTCATGCCGCTGGCCATCCTGTTCGACGCGGAAACTGCGCGCGGCACTGTCGGGGGTAAGGGACCATTCGGCGGCTTGTTCCAGCCCGTCGACATGCAGCGCCACCCCCGCGCGGTCCGCCTGCCGCGCATAGGCCGCAACCTCGCGCGCGCAGATCGGGCATGTGTCATTGTGCAAAACTTTTATCATGAGCGGCAGGTAGCGCGGGGGGTGGTGAGGGCAAGGGCGGTGTCCCGGCGCGGAACCAAGGCGAAGCCGCCGCGCCATCGTCATGCGGGACGCATGCCTACGGCATGACGCGCCCCCGGCGGAGGCGATTTGGGTGGGGCTTGGGAAGACGGGTGAGGTCGTCCGGGTGTGGCGGGGATTAAGCGCGTTGATCGGAGGTCCAGATCGCCCCCGCGCGCGTTGGAGGTGGCGGTTGGAGT
>NZ_MNBL01000022.1 GCF_001879695.1 Nioella sediminis | reverse complement strand
AGGCGAAGCCGCCGCGCCATCGTCATGCGGGACGCATGCCTACGGCATGACGCGCCCCCGGCGGAGGCGATTTGGGTGGGGCTTGGGAAGACGGGTGAGGTCGTCCGGGTGTGGCGGGGATTAAGCGCGTTGATCGGAGGTCCAGATCGCCCCCGCGCGCGTTGGAGGTGGCGGTTGGAGTGGTGGGCAGAACTGCCCACCCTACGCTTGCTAAAGGCCGTCTCCGCTTATCCAGATCACGCCACATGTCACGCCGACCAAAACGAGTCCATTAAATGCGTTCTCGACCACTTCACGAGCCGATTGCCTGAACTTTTCCTCTTGAATCGTCGTGCGACACAATGGCAAATTCAGTTCTTCCCGTAGCCATATCAGCAGAGTGGTTTTAGCTGGGTATATGCCTGCCTGTGCCATTTCTTTCTTCCTAGCAACGGCCTCAAGAATTTGTTCCTTCATGTCCGTCAGTCCAGCATCTTGGTCCCGGACTTCAAGCGCTGGAAGGATACCCTGAGAAAGAGCTCTGTCTCGTTCTTTCAAGTCTTGGCTTTGCTGGCTCGAAATTCCACGAGTAATCTCCAAGTACCCGGCGCGCTCACCAAAACCTAGGTTGTAGTCCTTGAAACAATACTCGGCATCATAGCTTCTTCCGTCATTCGTGACCGCGTCTTCGCCATTGCTCACTCGCAGGTAGAAAAGAGCGTCCCAGTTCTTCTTTCGACCAACCTCATGCTTGGCTAGAATGAGTAGTGGTAGCCATTCGTCTACAAGCTTTGAGCCAGGTCCATCCGTTGACCTTGAAGGGTGCTGCGAAACAAAGAATTTCCCTTCCTTTGTCGCTTTCGGATCTGAGCTTCTGATTTTCTGAGATTGTTCCCAGAACAACTCTTCAAAATCACCGATATTCAGCCAATCGCCGCTAGCGAGTTCGTTCAAACCTTCCCCCACAAATCATACTCGCTTGCCTCGTCCACCTCGACCTCAACAATATCCCCCGGGGTCAGCCCGTCAAAGCCTTCATCAATAAACAGGTTCCCGTCGATCTCGGGCGCGTCAGCCATTGTCCGGCAGGTGGCGCCTTCTTCGTCCACCTCGTCGACGATGACCTGCAGCCGCTGGCCCACCTTGGCCGCCAGCTTGGCCTCGGAAATCGCCTGGGATTTCTCCATGAAGCGGTGGAAGCGGTCTTCCTTGACCTCCTCGGGCACGTGGTCGGGCAGGTCGTTGGACCGGGCGCCGGCGACGTTTTCGTAGCGGAAGCAGCCGACGCGGTCGAGTTGCGCCTCGTCGAGCCAATCGAGAAGCGTCTGGAATTCCTCCTCCGTCTCGCCGGGATAGCCGACGATGAAGGTCGACCGCAGGGTGATGTCGGGGCAATCCGCGCGCCAGGCGGCGATTTCATCCAAAGTGCGCGCGGCGGCGGCGGGGCGGGCCATGCGTTTCAGGGTCTCGGGGTGGGCGTGCTGGAAGGGGATGTCCAGATAGGGCAGGATCAGCCCCTCGGCCATCGCCGGGATCAGGTCGCGCACATGGGGGTAGGGGTAGACGTAGTGCATCCGGACCCAGGCCCCGAGCGAGCCCAGATCGCGGGCGAGCGGCAGGATCGGGAACTTGTCGTCGCGGTCCTTCCAGTCGGTGCCATAGGCGGAGGTGTCCTGGCTGATGACCAGCAGTTCCCTGACGCCCGCCTCGACCAGTTTCTCCGCCTCGCGCATCACCGCCTTGTGTGGCCGACTGGCCAGACGGCCTCGCATGTCGGGGATGATGCAGAACTTGCATTTGTGGTTACAGCCCTCGGAGATCTTGAGGTAGCTGTAATGGCGCGGGGTCAGCGAGACGCCGCGCGCGGGCAGCAGGTCGATGAACGGGTCGGGGTCGGGCGGCACGGCCTTGTGGACGGCATCCAGCACCTGCTCGTATTGATGCGGGCCGGTGACGGCCAGAACCGTGGGATGGGTGCCGGTGATGGTCTCGGGCTCCGCCCCCATACAGCCGGTGACGATGACCTTGCCGTTTTGTTGCAGCGCCTCGCCGATGGCCTCCAGGCTCTCCATCTTGGCGGAGTCCAGAAACCCGCAGGTGTTGACGATGACGGCTTCCGCGCCCGCGTAATCGGGGGAGATCGCGTAGCCCTCGGCCCTAAGCCGCGTCAGGATGCGTTCGCTATCGACCAGCGCCTTGGGGCAGCCAAGTGAGACCATGCCGATGGTGGGCTGGCCGGGGCGTTTGTCCTCGGGGATGCGCGCATGCGCGAGGTCGGGGCGGAGATCGGGCGGGTTCTGGGTCATGGGCGGGCAGATACATTGGTGTTGGCGATGAGGGAAGGGAAATCCGGACTTGCGCGGTGCCATGGCAATGCCGATGTGATAGGCTGGCACGCGTGACAGATGGGGACCGAGATGACCGGCGACGACGACGACAGATATCAGGGCCGCATTCATGGCGAGCAGTTCGAGACCGAGGAGGATTCGATCGGGATGCGGCTGATCTACATGATCCTCATCGCGATCATGATCTCGCTGGCGCAGACCGTTCTGGGGATCGCCACGATCATCCAGTTCGTGATCCTGCTGATCAACAAGCAGCCCAATGAGAGGCTGGCCGATTTCGGCACCGATCTGGGGGTCTGGGTCGCCAAGGCGGCGCGGTATCAGACCGCGGCCAGTAACGTGAAGCCCTGGCCCTGGACCGAGCTGGACTAAGGCGCGGGCGGAAACATGTCGGCATAGAGCGCGGCAAGGCGTGGGTTGCGGCGGGTGAAGATCGAGCGGGCGATGGCCTCGCCCGATAGGGTCCAGACGCCATATTCGGGGCTGACGAAATAGTCGCATAGACGCGTCATGCCCAGATCGCGGCAGAGCTGCTCCCCCCCCTTGGTGCAGCTGATCGTGCCGAGCCCGTGCAGGAAGACCTCTCTGGCCGCCAGGTTTTCAAGAAACTGCACGAAAGAGCTGAGCAGGAGCGTCGCGGCAGGCTCGTGTCCGGGCAGGACGATCAGCACCGGGCAGTAGCCGAAATAGGTTCCGGGCAGCAGCGGTCGGTGGAAACGGTCTATGGTCAGGTCCGTTTCGATGATGCGCCCGGCCCTGAACAGTGCCTCATCCTCGGGGGTCAGAAAGAAGACGGCCCATTTGCCGACCAGTTGATCCTCCTTCAGCACAAGACCCCAGTGATCCGGAAAGGCCTCATAAACCGGCACGAGCGTGTCGTCGCGAACCGACAGTTCAGGTGGGAGCGGGCCGAATGCACGCTTTGCCAGATCAGTCCCGGCACGACCGATTGCGGCCCAGTCCCCACCAAACAGCGTTTCGGAGAGCGCGGCGTCCAGCAAGCGGTATCCCCCTGCTGTCCCACCCTGCTGGCGCGCTTCCCAGTCTGAGCGGCAGGCCAGAATCTCGGACCGGGTCCAGCCCAGGTTTTCAGCCAGGCGGTGTTCCAGATCGCCTCGGATGAAGGACAGCGAGCGTTCGTATTTGCCCACGGCCTCGACACTGATGCCGAGCCGATCGGCCAGCTGTTCCTGTGTCAGGCGGCCATGTGTGCCGCTTGTCAGGCGCCAGTCGCGCAGCTTTCGGGCGAAGAGAGAGGGTGTGTTCTGCATGCTGGCCGGGCCGGTTGAGGTCTGGCCAGCATGGGCGGTGCGGCGCGGATTGCCAAGCCGCTTACGGGTGACTTACGGGTTCTGCTGGGTCTGATCCGTGGCGAGGCAGGGGGGACCGGGAGCAAGGTGAAACCCGACCCCACAGCCAGGAGCCGCCCCGTGACCCACCGTATCGCTGCCTTTCCTGGAACCACCCATCTGCTGTTTCCCGGCCTGTCTGCTCCGCAACCACGGCCGCGCAGGGCGCGCGCAAATCCTTGCCTGCGCGGGACTTTTCCAACTTTGCGCTATCCCGGTTCCGCGCATCGCGCTACCTTTTCCCCAAAGTGGCAAGGAGTTGCGGGCATGCGGTGGATCTTTCGGCTTCTCGGGTTGGTCGTGGTGCTGGTGGTGGTGGCGATTGGCACGCTGTTCCTGATCCCGACGGATCGGATAGGGGCCATTGTCAGCGACCAGTTCGAGCGGGCCACCGGGCGGACGCTGGCCATATCCGGGGATATCCGGCCCTCGATCTATCCGACCCTTGGCGTGCGGGCCGACGGGATCGAGGTGGGCAATCCCGCCTGGGTCGAGGACGGGCCGATGCTGCGGGCGGACCGGCTGAATATCGGGGTCGATCTGTGGGCGCTGCTGTCGGGCAATATCCGCGTGCAGCGGTTCGAGGTGGTGCGCCCCGATATCATCCTGGTGTCGCGTGCCGATGGGGCGGTGAGCTGGGATTTTTCCGACGGCGAGGGGGTGAGCGAACCTGCGGATGACAGCGCCGAAGGCGGCAGCGGTCTGGGGGCGTTCAGCCTTGATCTGGCAGAGATCACCGCCGGGTCGCTCATGTTCCGCGACGAGGCGGCGGGCACGGATGTGCAGGCCAGTGACCTGAGCCTGACCCTGCGCCTGCCCTCTGCCGATGGTGTGGCGCGGCTGGAGGGCAGCGGCGCGATGAATGGCGCGACAGTGTCAGTCGAGGCGGTGATCGACGGGATCGGACCGCTTTTGGAGGGCGCGCTGCGCCCGGTGACGCTGGCGTTGACTTGGGCGGGGGGCGAGGCCGGGTTCGACGGGCGCGTGGGGCTTTCCCCCCTCGGTGTGGAGGGGGCTGTCGCGCTGGACGCCACCGATCTGGGTCCGCTGATGGCGCTGGCAGGGCAGGCGCCGCCGGAGCTGCCGCGCGGATTGGGGCGGGACCGGCTGGCGGTGGAGGGTGCGTTCACGTTGGCCTCGGAAGGTACGGCGCATCTGCGCGACGCCAGATTCTCCTTTGACGGCAACGTGCTGGCGGGCAGTGTCGACGTGATCCCCGGCGATGACCGCCCGATGATCCGCGCGGTGCTGACCGGCGGGGCGCTGGACCTGTCCGGCCTGACCGAAGGCGAGGGGGGCGGCGAGGCCACCGCGTCGGCCGAGCGGGGATGGTCGCGGGACCCGATCGACGTCAGCGGCCTGCACGCGGCGGATGCAGAGGCGGCGCTGGTGCTGGCGGGGCTCGATCTGGGGATCATGCAGCTTGGTGCGGTGGATCTGCGTGCCACGCTGACCGCCGGTCGGCTGGTCTTCGACCTGCGCGAGGTGGCGGCCTATGGCGGCGGCATTACGGGTCAATACGTGATCAACGGGCGCGGCGGCCTGTCCATGGGCGGCAGTTTGCAGATTGCGGATGTGCGGTTGAACCCGCTGCTGACAGATTTCGCGAATTGGGACAGGCTGGAAGGCACGGGAAATGCCGATCTGACCTTCCTGATGGTGGGTAACGATTTGCATGCTCTGGTGAACTCGCTGGAAGGGTCCGGGTCCATCGCCTTTGGTGAAGGCGCAATCCTGGGGCTGGATATCGGCGGCATGATCCGCAACTTCGACACCTCCTATCGTGGCGAGGGACAGCGCACTGTCTATGAAAGCATCACCGCCAGTTTCACCATGGATGGGGGCGTGGTGACGAATGACGATCTGCTGATGACCGCGCCCTTCGGCGAGCTGACCGGGGCAGGGACGGTCAGCCTGGGGGAACAGGTGCTGGATTACACGGTGGTTCCGCGCGTGTTCTATGGGGAAGGCTCGGATGGGGGGGTGCGCGTGCCGCTGCGGATCTCGGGCTATTGGGCGGATCCGAATTTCAGCCTCGATCTGGAAGCGCTGGCACGTCAGGAGCTGGAAGAGGAAATCGACGCGTTGGAAGAGCGCGCAACGGAGGCTGCGGCGGACGCGCTCGGGATCGAGGTGGAAGAGGGGCAATCGGTCGAGGAGGCAGCGCAGGACGCGCTGGAAGACCGGCTGCGGGATGAGGCTGCCCGGCAGCTGGAACGCCTGTTCGGAGGAAACTGAACCATGCGGTGGATGCTGATTGCGCTGGCCCTTGTGCTGACCGCCTGCGGCGGCGGGGATGATCCCGTGACCCGACGCGGGGAACCGCCGCTCTACCCCAACGAAACGCCGGAGCTGCGGCGGTTGATCAATCATTATGCCGACCACTATGACGTGCCGGCGGCGCTGATCCACCGCCTGATCGACCGGGAAAGCGACTATCGCCCGCATCTGCGCGCCGGGCCCTATTACGGGCTGCTGCAGATGCTGCCGCAAACGGCACGCACCATGGGGCATCGGGGGCCGGCGTCCGAGTTGCTGGACCCGGATCAGAACCTCAGATGGGGGGTGAAATACCTGCGCGGGGCCTATCTGCTGTCGGGTGGGGATTTCGACGGCGCGATCCGGCGCTACGCGAGTGGATACTACTACGAAGCGCGGGACCGCTGCATGTTGGTCGAGACCGGGCTGGCGGAGCGTGAAATGCGCAGCTGCCGGTAAGGCGCAAGAAGATTTTTCCAGAAAAATCTTTCCACTCTGGACAAGAAGAGTTTTCTTGAAAACTCTTCCTGGTATTCGAGTCCGAAAATTCTTCGGGAAGAATTTTCAGCGTCGCGATTAACGGCGACGGTCGCGTCGGCTGCTCATCGGTTGGAAGGCCACGCCCACATGTGCCTCGCAATAGGGTTTCCCCTGCTGCACCGGCAGGCCGCAGAAATAGAAATCATCCGTCGCCGGGTCACCGATCGGCCATTTACAGGTGCGTTCTGTCAGCTCCATCAGGCTGATGCGCTTGGCGTGGGTTTCCACCTCGCGCACCTTGGCCAGGGCCTCGGGGCTGATTTCATTGGCCGAGGGCTGCGGCGGCAGGGGTTGACCGGCCGGAACGATGGGTTTGCGCAGCGGCGTCACATTGCTGGGGCGCGCGGCGGGTTCGGGGGCGGGTTCCGGTTTTTCCGCCTTGGCGGGCTCGGGCTTGGGTGCCGGTTCCGCGGCTTTCGGCGCGGGCTTCGGCGCGGCCTCTTTCGCCGGGGCGGCGGGCTTGCTGCTGCCCGAGGTGCGGTTGGACAGGCCAAGGCGATGAACCTTGCCGATCACGGCATTCCGGGTCACACCGCCCAGTTCCTTGGCGATCTGCGAGGCCGATTGCCCCTCGCCCCACATTTTCTTGAGAAGTTCGACCCGCTCGTCGGTCCAGGACATTTTCGTCCCTCCTGATCCTAAGCCCCAAGTGCAGCGTTTAGTTATATGTGCCCGCGCGCCGGAAGGGAAGGCCCCGGCGCGGGTTATTCTTGCGTGACCCGCCGGGGTCTGGCGCGCCGCGCTTCGCGCCAGGCCAGCAGGGCCGCCCCCGCGATGATGATGCCCGCGCCGGTGATGCTGACGGCATCTGGCTGAACCCCGAAGATCAGCAGGTCATAAACCGCTGCCACCACAAGAGTGAGATAGGAAAAGGGCGTGATGAAGCTGGCATCGGCCCGGGCGACCGCATTGACGAAACAGGCCTGCGCAAAGGCCATTGTGCCCCCGACGCCGACAAGCGCCGCCCATTGGGCGGGCGTGGGCATCTGCCAGACGAAGAGCACCGCGAGGCTGGCCACCGTCAACCCGAGCGCGTTGTTGATGAACAGAATGGAAAGCGGCCCTTCACGGCCCGAAAGCTTCTTGATGAAGATAAGCTCCAGTCCCAAGGCCATGGCAGCCCCGAGCGCCAGCAGCGCGGCGGGCTGAAAGCTGTCCGGGGTGGGGCGCAGCAGGATCAGCGCGCCCAGAAGGGCAATCGCGGCGGCGGACCAGCGGATGCGGCCCACGGTTTCGCCCAAAAGCGGGATCGCCAGCATCATGCCGAAGACCGGGTTGAGAAAGCTGATCGCGGTGGCATCGGCCATTGGAATGAAGGCCACCGCGGCGAACATCAGCGACACGCCGACCCAACCGCACAGCGTCCTGCCGATATGGATGCGCAGGTTGGTGAGCCGCAGCGTCGGGCGCATCACCGCAACCGTGCTGCCGATCAGAACGAATGCAAACAGGAATCGCCCGTGGCTGACCTGAAGCGGATGCAGCGGGGGGCCGAGCGTATCCGTTCCCAGAAGCTTCGCCATCAGCATCGACCCCGCGATGAAGAGCGTGGCGGTCAGCATGAAGGCGACGGCGAGCGGTGGATTGTGGGACGGGGTCATGGCGCTGTCGGTGCGCTCGCCCGCGTCAAATGTCAATCGCGATTGATTCGATAATCCTCGTGGCAGCCGCTGCAGGAGGCGCCCACACGGCGCAGCGCCTGAACAAGCGTGGACCGGTCCTCGACCGTTCCGGCCAGTTCCATCGCCAGAAGTTCAAGCTCCATGGCGCGATTGCTGAAATTGCCGAAATTCTCCCAGATGCCGGCCCGCGCCTCGGATTGCGGGTCTGTTTCCGGGGCTTCGAAGAGATCGACGATGCGATTGGCTTCGCTGGAGATCTGGGCGAGGGCGTCATTGGCAGCCTCGGCATCGAACGCGGTTTCCCCCCGCGCCATGGTGCCGATCACTTCCATCTGCCGGGCCATGGCCGTCATGTTGTCCATCCGGGCCTGCACGGCCGGATTCTGCACATTTTGATGGGCGAGCGCAGCGGTGGTCATGGTGATCAGGCCAAGGAGGGCGCTTGCGCGGGTCAGTCTGGGCATGGGATATCGTCCTTCCTGTCGGGGGTGGGACCTTGCTATTTGGACTCCGACTGTACCGGGGCGGGTACGACGGCCGGGGCGGGAGCCGAGTCTGCTTCGGTGGCTTCGCTGCCCGTCATGAACTGGGTCAGCAGCGGGACAAGCTCTTCATGCAATGGCGCGTTCGGGTCGGCATAGGTGGCGAGGCTTGCTTGTGTGAAAGCCTCGTTGCTTGGGGCCTGGTCACGGGGAATGGCGCGTTTCAGCACATGGGTCATGCCGCTGAGCACATGCGCCTCGGCATCGGGGCGCGCGGCGACGAGGGGGGCTGCCTCGGAGGGCGGGGCCTGCACATCGCCATCGCCATGCAGGATCAGCACAGGCACGGTGGTCGCGGCCAGAAGGTCACCGGGATTGGCGGCGATCAGATCACGCATGTAGCGCGCGGTTTGCGGCGCGAAGATGCTGTGAAGGCCAGGATGCAGGCCGGATAGATCAGGGGTGCCGCCGGCTGCGAATTCTTGCAGTGCGATGTCGAACGCTTCTGCGGAAGGCGCGATCAGGGGCTGAGAGGCAACCTGTTCGCGGAAGAGATCACCGACATTGCGCCCCGGCGCGGCAAGCAGCGCGATTCCGCAGACATCGTCACGCTCTGCCAGCATCGTGGCAATGATCGCTCCTTCGGAATGACCCAACAGCCAGACGCAGTCCTCGCCGGTCTGGCGAAGAAGTTCCGCGATCCAAGCGGTTGCGTCCTCTGCGAATTCAGAGAGCGTCACATCGTTTGGGTCACCCTGGCTTGCGCCGATGCCGCGTTTGTCGAAGCGCAGGGTCGTGATGCCCTCAGCGGCGAGATCCACGGCCAACATTTGGTAGCTGGCCGCAAACAGCCCCAATGGATTGTTGCCATTGCGGTCCGTCGGACCCGATCCGGGCAGGATCAGCGCAGCGGCACGGGACGGGGTTTGCGGGGTTTCGATCGTTCCGGCCAGTTGCCCCGCGGGGCCTTGAACCGTCACGTCGAGAGGCGTCGCGGTGGCTTGGTTGGCAATCGCGAAAAGGAAGAGGGTAACGATCAATTGCTTCATGAAAATAACGCCTGACAGATGAAATTCACCTGCAGCATCGTGTCTCAACTACAGCAATGCAACCCAAAATGGCGGAACCGGGAGGTTTGCCCCCCCGGTTCGGGGGCTTCAGACGCCAAGGCACCAGCGCATGATTGCCTTCTGCGCGTGCAGACGGTTTTCGGCCTCGTCGAAGATCACCGAATGCGGGCCGTCCATGACGGCGCTGGTGGCCTCGTCATCGCGATGGGCGGGGAGGCAGTGCATGAACAGGCTGTCGGGCTTGGCATGGGCCATCAGCGCCTCGTTCACCTGGTAGCCGCGCAGCTGGTTGTGGCGCCGTTCGCGGGCCGATTGCGGATCGTGCATCGACACCCAGGTGTCGGTGACGACAAGATCGGCGCCCTCGACAGCCTTTTGCGGGTTGCGTTCGATCTCGACCTTGGCGCCGCGCGCGCGGGCCTCGTCGATGAAGACCTGTTCGGGGTCGAGCGGCGGCGGGCCGGAAAAGGTCAGGTCAAAGCCGAACTGCCCCGCCGCATGGGCGAAGCTGGCGAAGACGTTGTTGCCATCGCCGCACCAGGTGACTTTCTTGCCGCGGATCGGCCCGCGATGTTCCTCGAAGGTCATGATGTCGGTCATGATCTGGCAGGGATGGCTGCGGTTGGTCAGCCCGTTGATCACGGGAACCGTGGCATATTCCGCCATTTCCTGCAGCGTCGCCTCCTCGAAGGTGCGGATCATGATGAGGTCGACATAGCGGCTGAGAACGCGGGCGGTGTCGGCGATGGTCTCGCCATGGCCAAGCTGCATGTCATTGCCCGACAGCACCATGGTCTGCCCGCCCATCTGGCGCACGCCCACGTCGAAGGACACACGGGTCCGGGTCGAGGGTTTCTCGAAGATGAGCGCGACCATGTGGCCCGCGAGCGGCTGCTCGTCATCCGGCGTGCCCTTGGGGCGGCCGGCGCGGGCGTCCTTCATCACGCGGGCGTGGTCGATCATCTGCCTGAGGTCGGCGGGATCGGTGATGTTGATATCCAGAAAGTGTTTCATGTCAGTGCCTTATGTTGGGCCGCAGTACGGACGGCCCCGAGGAATGGGAAAGGGGGCGGGCTGTCCCTATCCTCGTCGGTGGCCGAAATAGGCCGGTTCGAAAAAGCCGCGCATAGACATGCTATTGACCTTCCAGTGCCGTGGCAGCGGCGTCAAGCCGGGCCAGCGCCTCTCCGATCTCGTCATCGGTCAGCAGCAGCGAGGGCAGCAGGCGCACCACGTTGTCGCCACCCGGAACCGTCAGCACCAGTTGATCATAACCCGCATTGACCACGTCCATATTGGGCACCTTGCACATGAGCCCGAGCATGAAGCCCTCGCCGCGCACACCCGCGAAGATATCGGGATGAGACGCCACCAGCCCCTCCAGCTTCTGCCGCAAGAGCCCCGCACGGCGGTTCACGTCTTCAAGAAACCCGTCCCTGGTGATCTCGTCCACCACGGCACAGCCCACGGCACAGCCAAGCGGGTTGCCGCCATAGGTCGAGCCATGGGTGCCCGGGGTCATGCCGCAGGCGGCGTCCTCGGTTGCCAGCAACGCACCAAGCGGGAAGCCCCCGCCGATGCCTTTGGCGACCATCATGATGTCGGGCGAGATGCCTGCCCATTCATGGGCGAAGAGCTTGCCGGTGCGGCCCATACCGCACTGGATCTCGTCGAGGATCAGCAGGAGCCCATGTTCGTCGCACAGGTCGCGCAGGCCCTTGAGGCAGGCGTCGGGCAGCGGGCGGATGCCGCCCTCGCCCTGCACCGGCTCGACCATGATCGCGCCCACCTCGGGCCGCGCCGCGGCCTCGCGCAGCGCGTCATGATCGCCGAAGGGCAGGGTGATGAAGCCCGGCAGAAGCGGGCCGAAGCCCTTGGTCAGCTTCTCGGACCCGGCCGCCGAGATCATGGCGATCGAGCGGCCGTGAAACGAGCCGTCGAAGGTGATGATCGTCGTGCGTTCCGGCTGGCCTTTCTCGTGCCAGTACTTGCGCGCCATCTTGACGGCCAGTTCGCCCGCCTCGGTGCCCGAGTTGCAGAAGAACATCGTGTCGGCGAAGGTATGTTCGACCAGCCGTTCGGCCAGCGCCTCCTGCTGGGGCACGTTGTAGAGATTCGAGGTGTGCCAGAGCGCGTTCGCCTGGTCGGTCAGCGCCTTGACCAGCGCCGGATGCGCATGGCCAAGTGCGGTGACCGCGATGCCGCCGCCGAGGTCCAGAAAACGTCGGCCATCCGCTTCCACGAGCCAGGCCCCTTCGCCCTTGACGAAGGAGAGAGGTGCACGGGAATAGCTGGGTAGAACCGGCGTGATCATGGCGATCTCCTTGGGGTGAGTTGAAGAAACGGCCATGCCTCAAAGCCCATGCGAAGTCAACGAAATCGGGGGCTGAGGTGGAAGAGTTTTCCGGAAAACTCTTCTTTGCGCCAGGAAAAATCTTCCGGAAGATTTTTCGGCGTCTGACGCACTGGTGAAAATTCTTCTGGAAGAATTTTCTGGTGCTCACACCATCGCCATGATGATGCAGGTGGTGGAGCCTGTTGCGTAGAGTTTGCCGTCTTCAATCCCGCGAATGGTGCCCTCGGCCACACCGGTCGACCGGCCCGAATGGGACACAATCCCCTCTGCGATGATTTCGGTGCCAAGCGGGATGGGCCTTGTGATATTCACTTTGTATTCCAGCGTTGTGTAGACCGAGCCTTTCGGCACTTTCGTCATCACCGCGCAGGCCATGCAGCTGTCCAGCAGTGTCCCGTACCAGCCGCCATGCACCGTTCCCATCGGGTTGCAGTGATCAAAGAGCGGCGCGCCGCGAAAGATCACCCGCCCGTCCTCTACCGTATCCACATGGTAGTTCAGCGTCTTGGCAATGGGCGGGTTGGGCAGGAGGCCGTCGCGGATCGCCTGCATGAAGGCGAGGCCCGACATGGACAGGAGCGTGTCACGATCCGCGATTTCTGCGGGCGTTGAGGCGAAGAACGGTTTGGGCATAGGGCGATCCGGGCAATCTGGTTGTCCAGACCAGAATGCCCGTCTGGCTTGCGCCGCTGCAATCCTGCTCTGACTGCGGCGGCGCGAGGTGACGCAACGTTTCAGGTGGTCCAGCGGAAGACCGGGGGGGTGTTACGCCACCTCTGCCAGGGTGACACGCGGTGTGACGCCGAGCGCGGCGCAGACATCGCGGGTCAGGTCGGGGCTGTTGAGCGTATAGAAATGCAGGTCTTTCACGCCCTCTTCCAGCAATTCGGTACAGAGCTCGGCGCAAAGCGCGGTGGACAGCAGCTGTTCCCGTCCGTCGCGGATGGCGGCGGCGTAGGCGTCATCCAGCCAGGTCGGGATGACCGCCCCACAGCGGCTGGCGAAGCCACGCACACGGGTCCAGTTGTTCACTGGCAGGATGCCGGGGATGATCTGCGCGGTGATCCCTGCCGCGGCACAGGCATCGCGGAACCGCAGGAAGCTGCTGGTCTCGAAGAAGAACTGTGTGATCGCCGTGGTCGCGCCTGCATCCACCTTGCGCTTGAGATAGTCGACGCAGGCTTGCAGATCGGCGGCTTCGGGATGCGGCTCGGGATAGGCCCCCACGGCGATGTCGAATTTGCCGGTTTGGGCCAGCGCCTCGACCAATTCGACCGATGATGCGAAGCCATCGGGATGGGGCCGGAAACCCGACGCGCCCTTGGGGGGATCGCCCCGCAAGGCAACGATGCGCGTCACGCCCGCCTGCGCGTAGCTGTCTGAAATGGCCAGCGTGTCTTCCCGGGTGGCGTCGACGCAGGTCAGATGCGCGGCGACATTGACACCGTAATTGCCATGGATGGTCTTCACCGCGTCATGGGTCAGGTCGCGGGTGGTGCCGCCCGCGCCGTAGGTGACGGACACGAATTCGGGGGCCAATGGCGCGAGGGTGCCGAGCGTGTCCCAAAGGCGGAACGATGCCTCCAGCGATTGCGGGGGGAAGAACTCGAAGGAAACGTTTGGGGTCGGCAGGGTCATTTTGGGATACATCCTCGATGCTGTTGCACAAGGATGTGACATGGATAGAATGCTGAGGCAAACTCATAACATTCATCATCAACATGAGTCCGGCTAATGCATATCGAGTTCCGCCACCTGCGCACTATCAAGGCCATCCATGATGAAGGCGGGCTGGCCAAGGCCGCCGACCGGCTGCACATCACGCAAAGCGCGCTCAGTCACCAGATCAAGGGGCTGGAGGATCAGGCGGGGATGGAGCTGTTTGTCAGGCGATCCAAGCCGATGAAACTGTCACCGGCCGGGCTGCGCCTGCTGCGGCTGGCCGAGCAGATATTGCCGCAGGTGGCTGCGATGGAGGAAGAATTTCGTGCCATGCAGCAGGGCAAGGTCGGGCGTCTTCATATCGCCATCGAATGCCATGCCTGCTTCGAGTGGCTGTTGCCGGTTCTGGAACAGTTCCGCGTCGCCTGGCCGGATGTTGATGTCGATATTCGCCCCGGTCTGCAATTCGAAGCGCTGCCTGCCCTGATGCGGGAGGAGGTCGATCTGGTGATCTCCTCCGACCCCGAGGATCTGCCCGGCGTCGATTTCTCGCCGCTCTTTGACTACGAGCCGGTCTTTGTTGCCTCGTCCGAACACCCGCTGGCGGCCAAGCCCTTCATCATGCCGGAAGACTTTCAGGATGAGCTGCTGATCACCTACCCGATGGAGCGCAGCCGGCTGGATGTTTTCAGCCAGTTCCTGAAACCCGCAGGGGTGGAACCGCGCGCGGTGCGGCAGGTGGAATTGTCTGCCGTGATCCTGCTGCTTGTGGCCTCCAACCGCGGGGTCACGGTACTGCCCGACTGGGTGGTGCGCGAACAGCGGACCAACTCCAGCTATGTCACGCGGCCGCTGACCGAAACCGGCCTGACCCGGCGCATGTACGGGGCGACGCGGGCCGAGGATACGACGAAACCCTTCATGTCCCATGTGCTGAAACTGGCCCGGACAGAGCCGGTAAAGCTGCAAAGACGCGGTTGAACCGGCCCGAATGAGGCGAGGATGCGGCGGGTTCTTGTCAGCTTTCCGTAAATTGTTCTCATCTCGCCAACAATCGCCGTTTTCTTAGCCGCAAAAGGCCCGGGCAAGCCCCGAAAACCGACCCAATCAGACCTTAGCACGTTCACAGAACAATAATGTGAAAGCAGTGCAATGCAGGCCGGAAACCGGGTTTTCCCAAGGGATTTTCTCCTTGTGACCGACAGGCGCGCGACCAATCGGGTGGTCGCGTCGGTCGGGACGTTCTGCGTTGCAGGAGGTCCGAGTAATGCCTGACGCACTTGAACTGAACGTCACCACCACGACCGACGCCACGACGATTGCCGAGACCATTTTCGGAGACGGCATTCAGGTCGTATCCGCCACGCTGACCGGGGCGAGCGGGCAGGCCGGGACCTATTCGGGTGGCGACGCGACCTCTGGCGGTGTGGTGCCGAGCGACAGCGGGGTGATCCTGTCCACCGGCAACGCCACCGATTTCACGACGGGGGGGACCGGGACAAACACCAATACCAGTGCCGGTACATCCACCGGTCATGGCGGGGCGGGGGACGCGGACCTCGATGCGATCTCGTCCACTTCGACCTTTGATGCGGTGGTTTTCGAATCCACCTTCATTCCCGATGACGACTACATCACGATGCAGTTCGTCTTCTCGTCCGAGGAATATCTGGAATATGTGAACTCCGGCGTGAACGACACGCTCGGGGTATGGGTCAACGGCAGTTTCGTGCCGCTGACCAGCTCGGGCGATACGGTGTCCATCGACACGGTGAACGACACATCGAATTCCAACCTCTATGTCGACAACCCGGCGGCGGCTGACGCCTACAATACCGAGATGGACGGGTTCACCATCACCCTGTCCTTCAAGGCGCCGGTTAATCCGGGCGAGGAAAACACCATCAAGATCGGCCTCGCCGATGGCGGCGACAGCGCCTATGACACCAACGTCCTGATCGCGGCGGACAGTATCCAGACGGTCGCGCTGGCCTTTGAAGACAGTGTCACGATGGAGGCCAACACCACCGCCGTGATCGACGTTCTGGCCAATGATCATGACGCGTCCGGCAATGGGCTGACCGTGACCGAGATCAACGGGCAAGCGGTGGTTCCGGGCCAGTCGGTCATGCTGAACACCGGCGAAACCGTTACGCTGAACAGCGACTACACGTTGTCGGTCGCGTCCGATTCCGATCTGGGCGAAACCGTCTTCACTTACACGGTCGAAAATGGCGACGGCGCCACTGACGTCGGCTATGTGAATATCCAGACCGTGGCCGATGCCCCGCTTGACGGCATCGTCGAGGGCAGCGGTGCGGCGGATGTCATCGACGCGACCTTCACCGGCGATCCCGAAGGCGACATGATCGACGCGAATGACGCGATCGGCGTGAACGGGACCACCGGAGATGATGACTATGTCATGGCCTTTGGCGGTGACGATACGGTTCAGTCCGGCGCTGGCGACGATATCGTCGAGGCGGGCAGCGGTGATGACGTGGTGGCTGGTGGGGCCGGCAGCGACACGCTGTCAGGCGATGAGGGCAATGACACCCTTCATGGGGGCAACGACCCGTCGCTTGGCGGGGGGCCGACACGCAGCCTGAACATCAACAATCAGAGCTTTGAACAGACCGCCCATTCCGACGGGCAGTATTCTCAGGGCATTCCCGGCTGGACCGTTTCGGTTTCCGGTTCGGGGCAGGCGGGCGATTACAATCCGACCAGTTCCGAGATCAATACCGGCACTGTAGATGGCACGGATGTGGCCTGGATCTATCAGGGGGGAGGCTCGAACTCGGTTGCGATTTCGCAGACCCTGTCCGAGACCTATACCGCTGGCGACACCTATTCCTTTTCTGCCGATTTGGGCGACGGAGCCTATAGCGGTAGCGGAGATGTTCCCTACCAGATCAATATCTACGCGGGCACGACCCTGATCGGTTCCACCAGCGGGTCCACCGGCAATATCAACGCGCTGACCACTGTCACCGTGGAATCCACTGTCGAAGATCCGTCCCTCAACGGTCAGGCGATCACCATCGAGATCGTACAGCCGCCAAGCGCCTCGGGCGGTGAGCTGCTGATCGACAATGTCGTCGGCACCGTCACGCCTGCCTCGCTGCCAGAGGATGCTTCGGGCGATCTCATCGACGGTGGCGAAGGTGATGACGTGATCTTCGGGCAGGGCGGCGATGATACCATCGCGCTGACCGACGGGTTTGGAAATGACACGATCACCGGCGGCGAGACCGACGAGACCGATGGCGATACTCTGGATATGTCGGCGGTCACGTCGGGCGTGGAGCTGGACCTGTCCGCCGCCGACCCCGAGGCTGGTAGCGTGTTCGAAACCGGCTCGACCGGGGGTGCGACGCAATTTACCGAAATCGAAAACATCATCCTCAGCGCCGGGCGCGATACGGTGCATCTGGCAGATGGCGGCGGTCTGGACGCGGTATCGGGCTTCGACATCTCCGATTCCGGCGATGGCACGGCGGTTGATCAGCTCGATGTCAGCAAGCTGACATCGGACGGCGGCACCACGCCGGTGACAACCACCGATGTAACCGTGACAAGCGACCCCTATGGCAATGCAGTGCTGACCTTCCCGGGCGGTGAGAGCATCACCCTGGAAGGCGTGAACCCGCTGAACCTGTCCACGGTTGACGATCTTGTCGCCATCGGCATCCCCGACGGGCGGGATTACATCGTCGAGGGCACCAGCGGGTCCGATACCATCGACGCGGGCTATACCGGTGACCCGGAGGGCGATCTGGTCGATGCGAACGACGCGTTGGATGGGTCCAATGACGATGTCATCGAGGCCGGGGCCGGGAATGACTCGGTTGTGGCAGGCGCGGGCGATGACTCGGTTCAGGGCGATGCGGGCAACGACACCATCGAGGGCGGCACTGGCGCCGACACGCTGCGCGGCGGCACTGGCGACGACTCGATTGAGGGTGGTGATGGGGCCGACGACCTCTATGGCGACGAAAACTCCGACACGATCATCGGCGGTGCGGGCGACGACACGATTGACGGCGGCACCGGTGCGGACAGTATCGACGGCGGGGCCGACAATGACTCGATCAGCGGCGGCGACGGCGATGACACGATCATTGGTGGTGCGGGCGATGACTGGCTGCGCGGCAGCGTCGGCAATGACGAGATGTGGGGCGGCACCGGGGACGATTATATCTGGTCGGGCTTCAACGACGACACGATCCGCATCGAGAACGATTTCGGCAATGACACCATCGAAGCCGAGGGCATCAACGAGGTCACCGGCGACGTTCTGGACCTCAGCCTTGTTACCGACGACCTGACCATCGACCTGACCGGGTCCAACCCCGAGGCAGGCACGTTCAGCGACGGCACCTCGACCGCGCAGTTCAACGAGATCGAGAACATCATCCTCGGTGGCGGGCGCGATACCATAACCCTGGCCGATTTCGGCGGCGCGGATATCGTCCAGGCCTTCGATATGACCGATAGTGGCGACGGCTCGACCAACGACCAGTTGGACGTGTCGGGACTGACCTCCGACTGGGGCACGACGCCGATCCATGCGGGTGACGTCACCGTCAGCGATGACGGCAATGGCAACGCGCTGCTGAGCTTCCCCGGCGGTGAGAGCATCACTCTGGTAGGCGTCGCCCCGAGCCAACTGGCGACCGAGGCCGACCTCGTGTCCATCGGCATTCCGCCGGCACCCGACTTCATCGTGGAAGGCAGCTCGGGCGATGACACGATTGACGCGGGCTACACGGGCGACCCCGAGGGCGACAGGGTCGATGCGAACGATCATTCGGACGGCTCGAACGATGACAGTATCGAGGCAGGCGGCGGCAATGACAGCGTTGTAGCCGGAGACGGGGCCGATACGGTCTGGGGCGGCAATGACGCGGGCGCGGATACCATTCTGGGCGGCGCGGGCAATGACCTGATCAACGGTCAGGGCGGCGATGACAGCATCGACGGCGGTGCCGATGATGACAGTATCGCAGCGGGCGCGGGCGATGACAGCGTCACCGGTGGCAGCGGCAATGACTCGATCAATGGCGGCACCGGCAACGACACGCTGGATGGCGGCACCGGCGCAGACCTTATCAGCGGTGCCGGTGGCAGCGACAGTATTCTTGGCGGCGACGATGCCGATACGGTCATGGTCTTCGACGGCTACGGCGCCGATACGATTGCGGGTGGCGAAGGCGGTGTCGATGCCGACGTTCTGGATGCGTCCTGGATTGGCGCTGACCTGACGCTGGACCTGTCGGCCAATGGCGCGGCGGATAATGAAAGCGGCACGTTGACCTCGACCACAGCGGGCGACGTGGCGAACTTTACCGAGATCGAGAGCGTTGTCCTGGGTTCGGGCGATGACAGCGTAACGGGCTCTTCCGGCGATGACAGCGTCGCGACCGGAGCGGGGGCCGACACGGTCGCGGGTGGTCAGGGCGATGACAACATCGCACTCGGGGCCAATGATGGCGCGCAGGATGTGGTGGTTCTGTCGGATGGCGACGGGTCCGACATTGTTCAGCAATTCGAAGCCCCGATCGACAATGGCAATGGCACCTATACCGGGCAGGATCAGCTGGATGTCAGCGGCCTGACCTCGGATGGCGGCACCACGCCGGTCACCACCAATGACGTGACGGTCACGGATGATGGTTTCGGCAACGCGGTTCTGAGCTTCCCGGGCGGCGAAAGCATTACGCTTGTGGGTGTGGCGCCGAGCGAGGTGGATGGTGCGGCCGAGCTGGTTGCCATCGGCATCCCGGACGGGCGCGATTTCATCGTCGAGGGCAGCTCGGGCAACGACACCATCGACGTCGGCTATACCGGCGATCCGGAAGGCGACATGATCGACGCGCTGGATCATTCCGACGGGTCGAACGATGACAGCGTGCTGGCCGGTGCGGGCGATGACTCGGTCGTGGCGGGGCTTGGCGATGACACGGTGTTCGGTCAGGACGGCGCGGACACGATCCTTGGCGGGGCTGGTAATGACAGCCTCGATGGCGACGATGCTTTTGCCACCGGCGGGGCCGACAGCATTGATGGCGGTGCCGGGAATGACACGATCATCGGTGACAGTTTCGATGACACGCTGATCGGCGGGGCCGGGGATGACAGCATCTTCGCGGGGGCCGATGACGACCTTGTCTATGCAGGCACCGGTGACGACCAGGTCTTCGGCGAAGGCGGGGATGACACCGTCATTGTGGAAGACGGGTTCGGCAATGACAATCTGATCGCCGGGGAAACCAGCGAGACCGATGGCGACACGCTCGACCTGAGCAATCTGACCGTCGATACCACTATCGACCTGACCAGTGTGAACCCGGAAAAGGTGACCATCACCGATGGCACCGACACGGTCAACGCGGAAGAGTTCGAGACCCTGATCCTTGGCGGCGGCGAAGACACGCTGCTGCTTGGCGATGGTGGCGGCAGCGATGTTGTGGCCGGTTTCGACATGGGCGACCGGGGCGACGGGCACACCTTCGACCAGCTTGATGTCACGGGTCTGACCACCGATGGCACCACGCCGGTCACGGCCTGGGATGTGGTCGTCACCGACACCAATGGCGATGGCAGCGGTGATGCGATCCTGACCTTTCCGGGTGGCGAAAGCATCACGCTGGAAGGCGTGGCCCCGAACCAGGTCGATACGATCCCGGAACTGTTCGCGATCGGCATCCCTTGTTTCACCCCCGGCGCGATGATCATCACCGCTGATGGCGAACGGCCTGTCGAAGACATTCGCCCCGGCGACATGGTGCTGACCGCCGATAATGGCTTTCAGCCGGTCCGGTGGGTGGGCAGTCGGACGCTTGGCGCAGCAGAGCTGACCGAACAGCCGGAACTCAAGCCCGTGGTGATCCGCAAGGGTGCGTTCGGCAATGACCGCAAGATGCTGGTGTCACCGCAGCACGGGTTCGTCATGAAGACCGATACCGGCGAACGGCTGATCCGCGCCAAGCACGCGGCAGAGCTCTTTGGCGGGCAGATCGCGCGGATCGACCGGAATTGCGAACAGGTGACCTATGTCCATATCATGTTCGACCGGCACGAGATCGTCTTCGCCGAAGGCGCCCGGACCGAGGCCTTCTATCCGGGTCCGCAGGCGCTGAAATCCATTGACCGAGAGGCGATGGCCGAACTGCTGACCCTGTTCCCGGAACTGGCACATGTTGCCTTTGGCGAGGACGGTGCCGCAGGTCGCTATGGCCCGCCCGCCCGCGACTATCTGTTGGGACGCGACATCCGTGCCATGAAGAAAGGCGCTGTGGGCGCGCACCCGACCCGCGCAGCCTGATCCCGTCAAACCACGCCCTGTCCCCATCCGGGGCGTGGTTGTCCAGGCGGTGCTGAAAAACTGCGCTTCTCAACTTTCCTTTGCTGCGGACTAGGGGTATACGCCGCTTTCGTCTAGCCGAGGAACACGCCATGCAGGGCAGCGCAAATCTCAACATCATGATCAAGGCCGCCCGCAAGGCAGGCCGCAGCCTTGTGAAGGATTTCCGCGAGGTCGAGAACCTTCAGGTCGGGTCCAAGGGGCCGGGTGACTTCGTGTCCAAGGCCGACATGGCCGCCGAAGAGATCCTGCGCACAGAGCTGATGGAAGCGCGCCCCAACTATGGGTGGCTGGGTGAGGAAACCGGCGAAACCCCCGGCACCGACCCCACCCGCCGCTGGATCGTCGATCCGCTGGACGGGACCACCAACTTCCTGCACGGCATGCCCCATTGGGCGGTGTCCATTGCGCTGGAACACAAGGGCGAGATCGTGGCGGGCGTGGTCTATGACGCGGCGAAGGACGAGATGTTCTATGCCGAAAAAGGCGCCGGTGCCTGGCTGAACGATTCGCAGCGCCTGCGCGTGTCCGGCCGCCATCGGATGATCGACTGTGTCTTTGCGACCGGTGTGCCCTTTGGCGGACGCAAATACCTGCCCGCGACGCT
>NZ_MNBL01000021.1 GCF_001879695.1 Nioella sediminis | reverse complement strand
TGCCCGCCTGTGCCGGTGTGCGCCGGTGGGGCTCTGCCGCGCTCGACCTCGCCTATGTGGCGGCGGGCCGGTACGATGGCTACTGGGAACGGGGTCTTCATGCCTGGGACGTGGCTGCGGGCCTGTTGATCGCGAAAGAGGCGGGGGCCATCGTGCAACCGATTCGCGACGGGCAGAACCTCGTGGAAGATGGTCAGGTTCTGGCGGCAGCCGAACCGATCTTCGACCAGTTCGCCAAGATCATCCGCGATCGGTCGGACAACTGACACGCGTCGCGGCTTGATCCGTCAAATTTTTGCCTTGGCGGTAAGGCATCATTGTCCTTGGATGATTCCAAGAGGATGCCATGACCTGCGTTGCACAGTTCTGGAATGATGAAAGCGGTTCGGCCACGGTCGAATGGGTGGTCATGACGGCCGCCTCTGTCGCCATGGGTTTGGCGGTCATGTCCTATGTCAGCGAAGGCGTTGAAAACCTGTCGAACGACGTGCGCTCGGCGCTCAGTGGTTTCGAGATCATGACGAGTTTCGACCAGTGGGACGATTTCCGCGCGCAACAGGCGGCAGCGGCAGCGGCTGCCGCGTCAGAGGACGCAGAGAGCCAGTAGCAGGTCGTCGACAATCGCGACTCCCACCCATCTTGTCCGGACAGAAAAACGGATGGCCCTGCCGCTCTCACGGTTGCAGCAGGACCATCCGAAATGAAAATGTTTTGGTGCTGAAAAATCTGGGTGTCAGGCCCGGCACAGGGAGGGAGAGAGGAGGGAGGAGGACAGCCGGGCCCGACGAAACTTGGTGGGGCTCAGCAGATCAGCCGAGCGGGAAAGGAGCTTTGGGAAGAGTGACCGGCTTGGCCTGGCGGGTGCGGGCATCGCGGGCGAGAAGGGCGGCGGCGGAGCGGGAGGAGAAGGTCATTGGTCTGAGTTCCGTTGTCTTCGTTTCTGTTGGTGTATTATTTACACATTAATCTGGTATGCGCAAGGGGAAAGTGTGCGCTTGACACAAAAAAGATTTCAACTGCGTGAGCCCAGGGCAGAACCGGCCCCAAAAAATGAAAAGGGCCTGCCAACCGAACCGGCTGACCGGCCCCGATCTGCTGCAACGTTGGATCAGTTGCGCAGGGTTTCCATGAAGGAGTTATGACGCTGGTCCAGAATGGCCGAGTTGGCTGCGCCGGTGGCCAGCATCTGGTTGCCCCAGCTGTGGATGTCTTCCATCCGCTGCGCATGGGCGGCGTAGGGGTCGTAGCTGTTATAGCCACCATAGACCGGGGCCTGCATCTGCATCGCATAGGCATCCAGCATGGCGCAGGCCTCGTAGTAACCGGCGCTGCAATAGGCGCTCAGTTCATACATGTCGACATACTGGGCCTCGGCCTGAGAAGCGCCGGAAACGGCAGAGGCGAGAGCAGCGGCGGAGAGGAGAGAAAAGATACGCATGGGTCAAATTCCTGGGTTTGAGTGCGGTTTGGTTCAATAGGTGTAAAATATACACAAACATAAGCCAGAGTCAATCCATTACCGCATTGACCATGCGTCATCCATGACTTTCTGAAGATCAGCGTTCTGGCAGAACCTGTTGGGCAATCCCGGCAATAGCCAGATAGATCGAACTGCCCATCAACCCCCAAAGTGCCCAGCTTTCCGGGTGGAAATCGACCCAGGCGGCCCAACCGGCAAAACCGGTCCAGGCAATGGCCATGGGCAAGGACAAGACCCGCCAGCGTTCCGTGCGCACAGGGTGGATGAACTTGAGGTTCAGGAACATCCCTACGGCAAAGAGGATGACCAGCCCGAGGATTATGTAGAAATTCGGGCTGATCGCGAACAGCACCAGAACCACCATGTTCCAGCAGCCCGGAAAGCCCGCAAAGGAATTGTCCTTGGTCTTCATCCTTGTATCGGCGAAATACACCACGCTGGCAAAGGTGATGACGATGATCGCGAGCCATCCCGTCCAGCCCGGCAGCAGCCCGGATTTGAACAGCGCATAGGCGGGGATGAAGACATAGGTCAGGTAGTCGATGATCAGGTCCATCAGGACGCCGTCGAACTCTGGCGCATTGGTCTTGACCTGATAGCGGCGCGCCAATGGCCCGTCGATCCCGTCCACGATCAGGGCCACCACCAGCCAAAGGAACATGAGCGACCATTTTTCCTCGACCGCCGCCAGCATCGCCAGCATGGCAAAGACGGCGCCGGTGGCGGTGAACAGGTGAACCGAGAGGGCTTTCATACGCAATGTCATCGGACTGACATGAACCAAAGCAACGCGATAGGCAACCGGGGGCGTGCCGGGAAAGGGCGGGTGACGTTACCGCTAGGACAGAATTTCGATCTTACCGCAGCCCGTGTTACCCTAGCCGTTCAATCGGAACGGAGGTCCCCATGCCCGCATTGATTCGCGCCTTTGCGCTCTTAGTCCCGCTGCTGCTGGCGATCACGGGGATCGCGCATGGCCAACAGGCCACGCTGATCATCCACAACAACACCGATGCCACGCTGTCCGTTTTCACGCAGAATGCCCACAGCTCCTCGATCCAGAGCCAACCCGTCGTCGTGCCTCCTTTGTCACGCGGGCAGGCGACCGTACCCATGGGCCAGAGCGTCATCCTCGCCGAGGCCATCAACATGACCGGGACGCCGGATGCGAACTGGAGCTACAATTTCCACCATTCCGGTGCGCATGAGCTTGAGATATTCGCCTCGAATTTCGGGATGTCGGTGATGTTTGATCAGCCAGGCTCGGTCGCACCTTCGCCATCAGGGGGCACATTGCCGATCATCGCGGCGGGCAGCTACGATTGCTGGGGCGGTGTCAATCTCAGTCAGGCTGGGTCCTGGATGGCAATGGAAGGCACCTACCAGGATACCTACGAGGACGAACACGGTAGGCTCACTCTCACCTACAACCCTGCTCTGGGGCAGGGGGCTTCGGGATGGGCTGGCACATGGTGGGAGCCCGGCGTTGGCCGGTACGGCACCCTGTCGAATTTCGAGCTGTCGGAGCAAGGGTTCAGCGCCGATTGGGCCGTCGACCCGCAGCGCGTGGGGGTGCGAAGCAACGGCAATGCGCTGTCGGTGGCAAGCGGTGACATGACCTGCACGCTGAACTGATGAAGGACCGCAAAGGGCAGCGCTACGCCTTGGGATGGGCGTTGCGGTAGACCTCCATCAGCCGCGCGGTATCGACCGCCGTATAGGCCTGTGTGGTGGACAGGGAGGCATGGCCGAGCAGCTCCTGTATCGCCCGCAGATCGCCGCCCGCGTCCAGCAGATGCGTGGCGAAGCTGTGGCGCATGGCGTGGGGGGTCGCGGTGGCGGGCAGGCCGAGTTGCATGCGCGCGGCCTCGACCGCCTTGGCGACCTGACGGGGCCCGAGCGCGCCGCCACGCACCGCCCGAAACAGCGGGCCATCGGCGGGCAGGTCATGCGGGCAGAGCGCGGCATATCGGTCAACAGCGCGGCGGGCGGCGGGCAGAACCGGCACTTCGCGATCCTTGTTTCCCTTCCCCCGAATGCGCAGCGTGTCTGACAGCGGCAGGACCGAGGCGGTCAAGCCAAGCGCCTCCGATATCCGCAGCCCACATCCATAAAGCAGCGTCACCACCGCCACATCCCGCGCGGCAATCCAGTCGCGGGCATCTTGTTCGCCAACCCGGTCCACAAGGTCCTGCGCGGCGGGTTCCGACAGCGGGCGGGGCAGTTTGCGCTGGAACTTCGGCGCGCGGGTGGACAGGACGGCCGTGGCGTCGAACCCCTCCCGCTCGGCCCACCAACGATAGAAGCTTTTCACCGCCGACAGCTTGCGCGCCAAAGATCGCGCCCCAAGCCCCGACCCGCGTTCCGCCGCCATCCAGGCCCGCATATCCCGTGGCCCAAGCGCGCGCAGGGGCGCAAGGCCAAGCTGCGCGCCTTGGTGGCCGGTCTGAAACGCCAGAAAATCCCGCAGGTCGGCCCCGTAGGCTGTCACCGTGGCGGGTGATCCGCCCCGCAGGCTGCCCACATCCGCAAGCCACGCGTCCATCAGGTCGCGTGCGGCGGGGCTGAGGGCGGTGCTCATCGCGCCTACCCCAGGAACCGTTTCATGCTGCGCTCAAAGACGCCGGTGAAGAAATTCAGCAGGTCCGTGCCCTGGCTGGGGCGGAACTGGTGCGGGTCTTCGGACCCCATGACCAGCAACGCCGGCAGACGACCAAGGCCGAGATCGAGCCGCAGCAGGGCCTCGGACGCGATCCAGTCGGCCGCCTCGCCATAGATGCTGGCCGCCCCGGTGCCGACCTGCCGAAGCGTCACGGGCCGTTGCGGCATGTTGCGTCCGGCGGTCAGGTAGTCATCGACGAAGCCGGGTGCCACCACGGTCAGCACATCTTCCAGCTTCTGCACCTTGGGCGCGCTGGTTTCCGTCGCTTCCGGGCTTTCCAGAACCAGCCGAATGCGGTCCACCCGCAGGATCGCGGCCACATCGGTGCCGAGCACCTTGAGGAAATCCTCGAACTCCGCCTGATCCAGCAGCTTCAGGATCGCGCGGTGAATCTGGTTGGTCCCGGCAAGGTTTTCATAGGCTGCCGCGATCACGCTGCGATGCGTGTCCTCCAGCCGGTCCAGCCGGTTTTCCAGCCGTTCCATGGCAATGCCGCGCATATCCACGATATTGCCGCCCATCTGGCGGTCATTCGCGGTAATCAGCGCCCGCATCACGTCGCGGTCGTCAAGAATGATATCGGGGTCCTGCAATACCCGTTCGCGCCAGTCTTCCAACGCGTCTGCCCTTTCGCCCATAAGTGGTCTGCCCCTTGGTGTTTTTATGGTTGGGGCAGACCTTACAACATGTTTACAGGATTTTCTGCCCTGTTTTTGCCCAGTCCTTCATAAAGGCGTCGAGCCCCTTGTCGGTCAGCACATGGTTGGCCATCGCCTTGATCACATTCGGCGGCGCGGTGGCCACGTCAGCCCCGATCAGGGCCGCGTCCTTCATGTGGTTGGCGGACCGGATCGAAGCGGCCAGGATCTGCGTCTCGAACCCGTAATTGTCATAGATCGTGCGGATATCGCCGATCAGGTCCATCCCGTCGAGGTTGATGTCATCCAGACGCCCGATGAAGGGGGAGATGTAGGTTGCACCCGCCTTGGCCGCCAGCAGCGCCTGATTGGCCGAGAAGCAGAGGGTCACGTTGGTCTGGAACCCGTCATTGGTGAGGATGTTGCAGGCTTTCAGACCGTCCCAGGTCAGCGGCAGCTTGATGCAGATATTCTCTGCAATCTCGGCCAGCTTGCGGCCCTCGGCGATCATGGCGTCCGCTTCCAGCGCCACGACCTCGGCCGAGACAGGGCCATCGACCATGGCGCAGATTTCGCGGGTCACTTCGATGATGTCACGGCCCGATTTCAGGATCAGCGACGGGTTGGTGGTGACACCGTCGACCATCCCGATATCATTCAGCTCGGCGATGGCGTCCACTTCGGCGGAGTCGACAAAGAATTTCATTGGTCTATCCCTCAGGGGTTGATGGCGGGCTCGGGCGTGTCTTACCCCAGCTTAGACGCGGCGGAAAGCCCAACTATGATTGCGGTAACATGAGTGACATGCAGGCAGATCAGGAATTCTTCGAGGAAGGCAGCCTTGTGGGCGTGCTGACCGCCGAACCGCTGGACCGCGTGCTGGACTACAAGGCGCCCGAGGGCGGCTGCTGGATGGGGGCCTTCGTGCAGGTGCCGCTTGGCCCGCGCAAGGTGCTTGGCGTTGTCTGGGGGCCGGGAAGGGGCGATTGGGACCCGGCCAAGATCCGGTCCGTCCTGAAGGTGCTGGACGTGGCGCCCATGCGGTCCGAGATGCGGGAGTTTCTGACGCGCGTGGGGTCATACACCCTGACGCCGCTGTCGCAGATGCTGCGGCTGGCGACCCGCGCGCCGGGGCTCGCCGACCCGCCCTCGATGCGCAAGCTCTACCGGATGGGGTATGGCGAGCCTGACCGCATGACCGACGCGCGTACCCGCGTGATTGCGGTGCTGGAGGAGTATGGCGGGGTCAGCTTCACGCTTGGCGAACTGTCGGAAATGGCGGGTGTGACCTCCTCCGTCATCAAGGGGCTGGTGAAACAGGGCGTGGTGGAGGAATTCGACACCCCGCGCGATGCGCCTTACCTGCCGCTTGATCCGGAGCGTGACGGCAAGGAACTGACCGAAGCACAGGCGGGGGCGGCCGCGCAGATCTGCGAGGGCATCCGCGCCGGGCGCTATGGCACGACGCTGCTGAAGGGCGTCACTGGGTCCGGCAAGACAGAGGTCTATCTGGAGGCCGTGGCGGAATGTCTGCGGCAGGGGCGGCAGGCGTTGGTGCTGCTGCCGGAGATTGCCCTGACGAGCGAATTCCTGACCCGCGTGAAGGCCCGCTTCGGGGCGCAGCCTGCCGAATGGCATTCCGGCGTCACCATGACCGAACGCCGCCGCTGCTGGCGCATGGTGGGGCAAGGGGCGGCGCAGTTGATCGTGGGCGCGCGATCGGCGCTCTACTTGCCCTTCCGGGACCTGGGGCTGATCGTCGTCGATGAGGAGCATGACACCTCCTACAAACAGGAGGACGGGGCGCTTTACAATGCCCGCGACATGGCAGTTCTGCGGGCCTCGCTGAATGACGCGCAGGTGGTGCTGGCCTCGGCCACGCCGTCGCTGGAAAGCTGGTGGAATGCGGAGTCGGGAAAATACACTCGCATTGACCTGACCGACCGGTTTGGACCGGCGGTGATGCCCGACATGCGCGCAATTGATATGCGGGGAGAGGATCTGCCGGGCAATCGCTGGATTTCCCCCACGCTTCAAGCTGCGGTTCGGGCGCGGTTACAGGCGGGCGAGCAGGCGCTTCTGTTTCTCAACCGCCGCGGCTATGCGCCGGTCACGATCTGCCGGGCTTGCGGCGAACAGGTGGGCTGTGACCATTGCGACGCGCGGATGGTGGAGCACCGGTTCCTCAAACGGCTGATGTGCCATCAATGCGGTGAGACCAAGCCGATGCCCGAGGCCTGCCCGTCCTGCGGCGTGGAGGGCAAGTTGGCCGCTGTCGGGCCGGGTGTGGAGCGGTTGGCGGAAGAGGCGGCAGCGCTTTTCCCGGAGGCCAAACAGGCGGTTCTGTCCTCGGACCTCTTCGGGTCCGCCCGCGCGCTGAAGGCGCGGATTGCCGAGATCGCGGAGGGCGAGACCGATATCATCATCGGCACACAGCTGGTGGCGAAGGGGCATAATTTTCCACGCCTGACGCTGGTCGGCGTGATCGACGCGGATCTGGGTCTGCAAGGGTCTGACCTGCGCGCGGCGGAGCGGACCTTTCAGCTGATGCGGCAGGTGGCCGGGCGCGCGGGCCGGGCAGAGAAGCCGGGAACCGCTCTGTTGCAGAGCTTTCAACCCGATCACCCGGTGATCCGCGCGATCCTGTCCGGGGATGAGGAAGGCTTCTGGCGGGCGGAAGCAGAAGAGCGCCGCGCGACGGGGATGCCGCCCTTCGGGCGGCTGGCCGGGATCGTGATCTCCGCGCCCGAGGCGGCGGCGGCCTTTGACCTTGGCACCCATCTGGCGCGGTCGGATGCCCCCATCCGGGCGATTGACGGGACGGTCTATGGCCCCGCCCCGGCACCGATTGCGCGGATCAGGGGGCGGCACCGGGTGCGGCTTCTGGTGAAGGCCCCCAAGGGCGCACCGATCCAGAACGCGCTGCGGCAGTGGTTGGGGGGGCTGAAGCTGCCCAACAATCTGCGGGTGTCCGTGGATATCGACCCGCAGAGCTTTTACTGACGGGCGTTTAGC
>NZ_MNBL01000020.1 GCF_001879695.1 Nioella sediminis | reverse complement strand
GAGGTATTTGGACCAAGATGAATGGGCTGCGCGACTAGCGGCCACGAATTCTGGGATCGAGCGCGTCACGCAAACCGTCGCCGATATAGTTCACCGACAGAACGGTCAGCGAGATGGCAAGGCCCGGCCAGATCACCCGTTCGGGGTTGCGCTGCAGCCAGTCGGTGCCGTCGAACAGCAGCCGCCCCCAGGTCGGGAAGTCCGACGGGAAACCAAGCCCGAGGAAGCTGAGTGCGCTTTCGGTGATAATCGCGTTGGCAATGCCGAGCGTGGCCGAGACCATGATCGGCGACAGCACATTGGGCAGAACATGCCGGGTGATCATCCGGTAGGGCGGCGTTCCGATGGACCGGGCGGCCAGAACGAATTCCCGTTCTTTCAGCGCCAGCACGTCGCCGCGCACGATCCGCGCGGTCTGCATCCAGCTGGTGATGCCGATGACGAAGACGATCAGGATGAAGATACCCTTCTCCGGCCCGAACTGCGCGCGCAGCGTGTCGCGGAACAGCATGATGATGACCAAGAGCAGCGGCAGCAGCGGCAGTGCCAGAAACAGATCGGTCAGGCGCATCAGGATACCGTCGAGCCGTTTGAAATAGCCCGCCAGAACCCCCACCAGCGTGCCGACGACCAGCGCCAGCAGCATCGCTGTCAGCCCGACCAGAAGAGACGTCTGACCGCCCACCATGATCCGGGACAGCGTATCGCGGCCCAACTGGTCGGTGCCCATCGGGTGGGCCCAGGACGGGCCCTGGCTGCGGGCGCGGATGTCGATATATTGCGCGTCCAGCGTCCAGAAGATCGGGCCCAGAAAGACGAAGATCAGCACGAAGATGAAGAAGGCCGCGCCGATTACGGCGCCCTTGTGGGTCTTGAACTGGTCCCACACATCCCACCACTGGTTGCGCGGCTTCTGGTAGGTTTCCGCTTCGAGCGTGGTCAGATCAGTCATAGCGGATCCTCGGGTCAAGAATGCCGTAGAGCACATCGGCAATCAGGTTGAAGAGCACGATAAGCACCGCGAAGATGAAGGTCAGCGTCTGCACCGTGGGAATGTCGCCGCCCTGGATGGCACCGATCAGCAGATGGCCCAGGCCGTTCACCTTGAACACCTGCTCGGTGATGATGGCGCCGCCAAAGACCTGCGGCACGCCGAGCGCAATCACAGTCACCACTGGGATCATCGAGTTGCGCAGGACGTGAACCATGACTACGACGCTTTCCGTGAGACCCTTGGCGCGGGCGGTGCGCACGTAATCCTGGTTGAGGTTGTCGAGCATCGAGGCGCGCATGAAACGGCTGATCTGGCTGGTGATCTGTAGCGCCAGCACCATGACAGGCAGGATCATCTGCTTGAGCTGCACGACGAAGCTGTCCCAGTCGACCACCACATGGGTCGTGTCATAGACCGAAGGGAACCAGCCAAGCTGCACGGCAAAGATCACGATCACCAGAACGCCCGAGAAGAAGGGCGGAACCGAGAAGCCGACCATGGTGATGAAGGTACCGGCCTGGTCGAAGATCGAATACTGGCGATAGGCCGAGTAGATGCCAATGGGCAGCGCGATCAGAATGCCGACCACGTAAGCGGTGCCGACCACCCACAGGGTCTGGGGCATACGCTGTGCGATGATGTCCACAACGGGGCTGCGGGTCTGCCACGAGATCACGCGGGTGCGGTCGCCATCGCCGATGGTCCAGCCGGTCCATTGTTCGATGAGGTTCAGCGGCTCGTTCACGAAAAACTGCTGCAGCCACAGGGCAAAGCGGATGTGGATGGGTTCATCCAGGCCGAGCGAGGCCCGGATTTCGGCCCGCACCTCTGGCGGGATGGTCAGCGGCAGGCTGGCCGTGGGATCGGACGGGGCCAGATCGAGGATCAGGAAGATGATCAGGCTTATGAACAGAAGCGTCGGGATTGCCATGAACAAGCGACGGATCGTGAAAGTCAGCATGGGCGGGCGCCTCGGTTCAGAAGTCTGTACTGCGTGGGGTCTGTGAGGGGCCGCACCCCCGAAGGGATGCGGCTGCGGTGTTCAGATCGAGATCACTCGTCGATGCGATACCATTCTGCGATGTTCCACAGTTCGGAGTCCCAGTCGGACATGCGCACACCGCCGAGCGAGTTTGCATGGGCCGACACGCCACCGCGGTGGATCAGCGGGATGATCGAGTAGGACTGCATCAGCATGTCGTTCATCTCGCGCGCCAGGCGGCCACGCTCTTCGAGCGGTGCGGTCTGGCTCATCTCGGTGACGAGGGCATCATACTCTTCCGAGCAGAAGCGCTGGATGTTCGAACCCTGCCACTGGGTGTCCGGGCCCGGGATCTCGTTACAGCGCCAGTTGGCCATGTAGGCTTCGGGGTCCACACCAGCGAAGTTGTTGGTGTACATCTCCACGTCTGCATAGAACTTCTGGAAGGTATCGGGCGAAGCCGGGTCACCGCCGAAGAACACGGACGCGTCGATGTTGCGAAGCTCGGCGTCGATGCCGATCTCTGCCCACCACTGCTTGATCAGCGCCTGCGTGTCCTGACGGACGGCGTTGGTCGAGGTCTGGTAGAGCACGCGCAGCGGCGTGCCTTCGTATTCGCGCACGCCATCGCCATCGGTGTCCAGAATGCCCGCTTCATCGAGCAGCGCGTTGGCGCCGGCGATGTCCTGGGTCAGACAGCCGTCATTGGCGGTGGACGCATAGAGCGCCGGTGCGGGCAGCACGTTACAGGTGGGCTGGCCGCCTGCACCATAGCCGATTTCAACCAGCAGCGCGCGGTCGATGGCCATGGACATGGCCTGACCGATCACCGGGTTGGTCAGGAACGGGTGCGGTCCGCCTTCTGCGGTCGAACGTGCGTCGCCAAGGGCCGGATCGGGGTTGAACTGGTTGAGGTGCAGACGCTCAACCGAGGTGCCGAACGCGGTCACGACGGTGCCGATGCCGTTGGCTTCCATCTCGGCCAGAAGGGTCGGGTCGATCTGGAGGTTCCAGGCGTAGTCGAATTCACCGGTTTCCAGAACCGAGCGGGCCGCAGATGCAGCGTCGCCGCCACCTTTGAACACCACGCGGGCGAAGGCCGGCTGGTCGGGGTTACGGTAGTGCTCGTTCGCGACGAAGGTGATCACGTCGTTCGGGCGGAATTCTTCCACGACGAACGGGCCGGTGCCGATCGGGCCAAAGTTGGCCTCGGTGCACTCGGGCGCGGCCGCGCCAAGGCAGTCAGCGAACTGAGCGGCCTGAATGATCGGGCTCTCGGAGCCGACGAAGGCGGTGTAGGGGAAGGGCTTGGGTGCCGCGAAGTTCACGCGAACGGTGCGGTCGTCGAGGGCTTCCACGCTTTCCACGCCGTCGAAGTAGCTGGCCTGAGCGCAGCCGCCTTCGGGGTGGGTACAGTATTCCCAGGTGAAAACCGCGTCATTCGCGGTCACGGGCGTACCGTCGGACCACAGCAGGCCCTCGCGCAGGGTCCAGGTGATCGAGGTCAGATCCTCGGCCACGCCGCCGTTTTCAACGGTCGGGATGTCTTCGGCCATGAACGGCACAAGGTTGCCGTCGCTGTCGAAGCGCGCCATGGATTCCAGCACCAGCGAGGCGGATTCCACCTCTTTCGTGCCGCCCGAGAGATACGGGTTCAGCGTCGAGGGCGCCTGCCAGTAGATGATGTTGAGCTGGCCATCCGAGCCACGCTCGGCCATTGCGGCCACGGGGGCGAGGGCGAAAGCCGCCGCAGCCCCTAGCATGAGATGTCTTAACTTCATGTTGTCTCTCTCCTTGTTGGTCTCTTGAGCTCTTGTGACCTCATGGGTGCCGCCGTTCTTCGGCGATCTCATTGATTATACAGGTGGCAGGCAACGAAGCGGCCCGGTTCGATTTCGCGGAACTCGGGGTCTTCCTGCTTGCAGATATCCATGACTTTCGGGCAGCGGGTGCAGAAGTTGCAGCCCTGCGGCGGGTTCGACGGGCTTGGCACGTCGCCTTGCAAAATGACGCGGTTGGCAGAGTCATGCGCCGCCGGGTCGGGTTCGGGGACCGCCGACAGAAGCGCAATCGTGTAAGGGTGCTTGGGATCGTCATAGAGCCCCTCGCGCGGCGCAAGTTCCACCACCTTGCCCAGATACATCACCGCCACCCGATCCGCGATATGGCGGACCATGGACAGATCGTGGCTGATGAAGAGGTAGGTCAGGCCAAGTTCGGATTGCAGATCCTCCAGCAGGTTCACAACCTGCGCCTGGATCGACACGTCAAGCGCCGCAATCGGCTCGTCGCAAACGATGAATTTCGGGTTGAGCGCCAGGGCGCGGGCAATGCCGATGCGCTGACGCTGGCCGCCGGAAAACTCGTGCGGGTAGCGGTTGGCAAAGTCCCGGTTCAGGCCCACGGCATCCATGAGTTCATAGATGCGGTCCAGCCGTTCGGCCTTGGATTTCTTGGTGTGCTCGCGCAGAGGTTCGCCGATGATATCGGCCACCGACATGCGCGGGTTAAGGCTGGCCTGAGGATCCTGGAACACCATCTGCATCACGGGCCGCATCTTGCGCAGCGCGCTTTGCGAGGTGGTCGAGATATCGGTGCCATCAACCTCGATCGTTCCGGCGGTCGGATCGTAAAGCCGCAGCACCGCCCGCCCGCAGGTGGATTTGCCACAGCCGGATTCCCCCACGAGGCCAAGCGTCTCGCCCTCATAGATGTCAAAGCTGACGTCATCTACTGCCTTCACGTCGCCCGTGTGGCGGCGCAACAGGCCGGTATGGATGGGGAAATACATTTTTAGCCCGTTGACCGAGACGAGTTTCTTGCGCTGAGCCGTATCAAACATCGCGTGCGCCTCCGGTCTCGGGGTCCCAGAAACAGGCCACGTCATGGACAGGGCCAACCGGGTAGCGCGAAGGGTTTTCCCGCGCGCAGCGGTCAAACGCCTTGTCGCAGCGGTCGCGGAACGGGCAGGCCGTGGGATGGGCGCGCAGGATCGGGGGCTGACCCTCGATCACCTCCAGCCGCTCGGCCCGTTCGCCGCGCACATGCGGCACGGTTTCCAGCAGGGCGCGGGTATAGGGATGCTTGGGGTTGGCGAACAATTCGCGCACCGGCGCGTGCTCCACCACCTGCCCGCCATACATGACCAGAACCCGGTCGGCGATGCCGGCAATGACGCCGAGGTCATGGGTGATCCAGACCACCGCCATGCCAAGCTTGTCGCGCAGGTCTTTCATCAATTCGAGGATCTGCGCCTGGATGGTCACGTCAAGCGCCGTGGTGGGTTCGTCCGCGATCAGCACTTTCGGGTCGCAGGCCAACGCAATGGCGATCATCACCCGTTGCCGCATGCCGCCGGAAAACTGGTGCGGATAATCCTTGAGCCGCCGTTCCGCATCGGGAATGCCGACCAGTTCCAGCAGTTCCTTGGCCCGCACGCGCGCCTTGGCCTTGGACATGCCCATATGCTTGCGCAGCGGCTCCATCAGCTGGAAGCCGACGTTGAACACCGGGTTCAGCGAGGTCATCGGGTCCTGAAAGACAAAGCCGATCCGGGCGCCGCGAACGGCCCGCAATTCGTCATCGGTGGCAGTCAGCAGGTTCTGACCTTCGAAAAAGACACCCTCGCCGCTGACCACCGCAGGTGGTGCTGGCACAAGGCCGATCAGCGACATCATGGTCACGGATTTTCCAGAACCGCTTTCCCCGACAACGCCCAGAAGCTCCCCCGCCTTCAGGTGGAAGCTGACGTTGTTGACCGCGTGGACTTCGCCGCGGCGGGTTTTGAATACAGTCTTGAGGTCCTTGACATCAAGGACGGAGGGCTGTGCCCCATCAAGCATCACCAGACGCTCCTCACCGGTTGGACATCGCCCCGCCTCTGCCGGGCGGGTGCGTTCATTCCCGTCACGGTATCAGGAATTTCCCCCCTCGCAAGCGCTTTGAGGATGACCTTGGGTTCGGTTTTGACCATTCGGGCAAAATTTGAGCATTTGTCGGGGGTGGGCTTGACGGGCTGGCAGGGTAAGAAGAGGCTCAGGCGCGAAGCACAAAGGACCCTGACCATGCCCGCCGAGATGACCTCCCGCGACCTTCTTGAAAAGCTCGTTTCATTTCCGACAGTTAGCCGTGACAGCAACCTAGACCTGATTGACTGGGCGGAGACCTGGCTGACCGGGCTCGGGGCGCGTTGCTTCCGCGATTATAACGAGGATCGGACCAAGGCGAGCCTCTATGCGCATATCGGTCCCGACATCGAGGGCGGCGTCATTCTGTCGGGTCATACCGACGTTGTGCCGGTGGATGGGCAGAACTGGTCCACCGATCCGTTCTCCGTTGTCGAGAAGGACGGCAAGCTCTTCGGGCGCGGCTGTTGCGACATGAAAGGCTTCGATGCGCTGGCGATGGCGGCGATGGCGAAGGCGGCGAAGCTACCGCTCAGGAAACCCTTGCAAATATGCCTTTCCCGCGATGAAGAGATTGGCTGCACTGGTGCGCCACCCATGATCCGGCACATGCAGGGAACCTTGCCGAAAGCACAATTGGCGATCATCGGGGAACCCACGATGATGCAGGCGGTGACCGGCCATAAGGGGGGAATCGGTTACGACACCCATCTGCGCGGCTTCGAGGTTCATTCATCCATGATCGACGATGGCGTCTCCGCGATCATGGAGGGCGCCAAGCTGATCGACTGGGCCAACAAGATGAATGACGAGAATCGCGCCAAGGTTCCCCAGGGGGCAGATGCGCTGTTCGATCCTCCCTTCACGACGCTGCATGTGGGCATGATAGAGGGCGGCACCGCCCATAACATTACCGCCAAGGATTGCCATTTCGTCATGTCCTTCCGCTGTGTTCCGGGCGAGTCCATGGACGATTGGGGCGCGCGGTATGAGGCCGAGGTGCGGCGGCTGGAAGCGCAGATGCAGAAGGTGCATCCCTCCTGTTTCATCCAGATTGACCGCCGTTGGGACGTGCCGGGACTGAAGCCCGAGGAAAACGGTGCGGCGGAGGAACTGGTCCGACGCCTGACCGGCGACAATGCCACCCACGTTGTCAGCTATGGCACCGAAGCCGGGCAGTTCCAGCACGGCGGCTATTCCGCCGTGGTCTGCGGCCCCGGTAACATCGCGCAGGCGCATCAGCCCGATGAGTTCATCACCGTTGAACAGTTCGAGGCCGGGGAAAGCTTCATGGACCGGCTGTTGGAGACGCTCTGCGAATGACGGTTTTCCCGCTTGGCCTGCACCGGCCCGTGGAACATGCCGGCCCCCTGCCGGATGCGGCGGATGTGGTGATCATTGGCGGTGGCGTCATCGGGGTGATGACGGCCTATTACCTCGCCGAAAAGGGTCTGCGCCCCGTGGTCCTGGAAAAGGGACGGGTGGCAGCGGAACAGAGCGGTCGCAACTGGGGCTGGGTCCGCCAGCAGGGGCGCGATCCCGCCGAACTGCCGATCATGATGGAGGCGAACCGGCTGTGGAAAGACCTCGCCGCAGAGGTGGGCGAGGATCTGGGCCTTAAGCAATGCGGGCTGACCTATCTGGCCAGGAGCGAGGCCGAGATGGAGGGGTTTCAGAGCTGGCTGGATGCAGTTGCTGGGTCGGGCGTGGACAGCCGCTTGCTAAGCGCGCGTGAGACCGCCGACCTGCTTCCCGGCGGCAGGACGCCCTGGGCCGGAGCGCTGCATACGCCAAGTGACATGAAGGCCGAACCGTGGATCGCGGTGCCTGCGCTGGCGCGGGCCGCCGTGCGCAAGGGCGCGGTGATCGTGGAAAACTGCGCCGCGCGGCTGGTGGATGTCGCAGGCTGCAGGGTCGCGGGCGTCATCACCGAACAGGGCCGCATCCGCGCGCCCGAGGTGGTGGTCGCGGGCGGTGCGTGGTCATCGCTGCTTCTGCGCCAGCATGGCATCCGCATCCCGCAACTGTCGGTCAAGGCGACGGTCGTGGCCACCAAGGCGCTGCCCGATGTGCACGGCGGCGGCGCGACCGGGCAAAGCCTTGCCTTCCGCAGGCGCGATGACGGCGGCTATACGCTGGCCAATGGCGGGTTTCACGAGATCTTCCTGGGCTGGGACGCGTTCCGGCATGTGCCGAAATACATCCCCCAACTGCGCCGCGACCCATGGGGACGGGTCTACCACCCGCTGGCCCCGCGCGGCTATCCCGACGGCTGGTCCACCCCGCGCGTCTGGCGCGACGTGGACGAAACCCCGTTCGAACGCATGCGTGTCCTGAACCCTGAACCGCACCGCAAGACCGTCGCGCGCCTGCTGCACCAGTTCGGGCAGGAGTTTCCCGCGCTTGGCCGGGTCGAGGGCGCGCTGGCCTGGGCGGGCATGATCGACACCATGCCCGATATCGTGCCCGTGGTGGATCGCGCCGACAGCCTGCCGGGCCTGTCGATTTGCACCGGCATGTGCGGGCATGGCTTCGGAATCGGTCCGGGATTTGGGCGGGTAATGGCCTCTCTGATCACGGGCGAGGAGGTGGGCCACGACCTGACGCGCTTCCGTCTTTCGCGCTTCTCGGATGGCTCCCGGATCGAACTCGGCCCGGACATATGACGCGACGTGCCGTCAGATTGGCGGCACGCCCCCTTGCCGGGATTTGAACAATCGGTCAGGTTTCCCCTGACCCCTTTCATTGCTTTGGTAAGGAATCTGCGAATGCCCGTGAAGAATCGTCTTGCCGAATTGCTGCCCGAGATCACCGAGTGGCGGCGCGACCTGCATGAGAACCCGGAGATTCTCTACGACCTGCCGCGCACCACGGCGCTGGTCGAGGAAAAGCTGCGCGCCTTCGGCTGTGACGAGGTCGTGCCGGGCGTGGGCCGGTCCGGCGTCATCGGCGTGATCAAGGGCAATTCCGACAGCAAGGGCCGCGTCATTGGGCTGCGCGCCGACATGGACGCGCTGCCGATGGATGAAAAGACCGGGTTGCCCTATGCCTCCAAGACCGCTGGCAAGATGCATGCCTGCGGCCATGACGGGCACACGGCGATGTTGCTTGGGGCCGCGAAATACCTTTCCGAGACCCGCAATTTCGACGGCACAGTGGTGCTGATCTTCCAGCCCGCAGAGGAAGGTGGGGCAGGTGGCAAGGCCATGGTCGATGATGGCATGATGGAACGGTGGGGCATCCAGGAGGTCTACGGGATGCACAATGAACCGGGCCTGCCCGTGGGCGAATTCGGCGTCAGCCCCGGCCCGATCATGGCCGCCGCCGATGAGATCGAGATCGTGATCCGGGGCCGGGGCGGCCATGCCGCACAGCCCCATAACGTGATCGACCCGGTGCCAGCCGCCTGCGCCACGGTCATGGCGTTGCAGACCGTGGCCAGCCGCAACGTGGACCCGATCAAATCCGTGGTGGTATCGATCTGCGTGATGACCACCGAAAGCGCGGCAACCAACGTGATCGACGATTCGGTGCGGCTGGCGGGCACGATCCGCACGCTCGATGAAGAGGTGCGCGATATGGCCGAGGTGCGCATCATCGAGATCGTGAACGCCACCGCCGCTGCCTATGGCTGCACCGCCGAAATCCACTATCAGCGCGGCTATCCGGTGACCGTGAACCACGAGGAAAACGCCGAGATCGCCGCCGATGTGGCCCGCGCTGTCGCGGGGGACACCCGCGTGCGCTATGGCCGTCCGCCGCGCATGGGTGCCGAGGATTTCAGCTACATGCTGCGCGCCCGCCCCGGGGCGTTCATCAACGTGGGCAATGGCGACAGCGCCAAGGTCCACCACCCCGAATACAACTTCAACGACGAGGCGATCCCCTACGGATGCAGCTTCTTCGCCGAACTTGTCGAACGACGAATGCCCGCCTGACAGGAGACCGCGCCATGCCCGTGAAGAACAGCCTTGCCGAGATGCAGCCCGAAATCGCGGGCTGGCGCCGCCACCTGCACCAGCACCCGGAACTGATGTACGAGGTGCATGAAACTGCCGCTTTCGTCGTGGACCGCCTGAAGGAGATGGGGGTGACCGACATCACCCCAGGCATCGGCAAGACAGGCGTGGTCGCCGTCATCAAGGGCAAGACCGACACCAAGGGCCGTGTGATCGGGCTGCGCGCCGACATGGACGCGCTGCCGATCCACGAGGCATCGGGGGTTGATTATGCCTCGACCGTACCGGGCAAGATGCATGCCTGCGGCCATGATGGGCACACCTCTATCCTGCTCGGAACCGCGAAATACCTGGCCGAGACGCGGAATTTCGACGGCACCGTTGTGCTGATCTTCCAGCCCGCCGAGGAAGGCGGCGCAGGCGGCAAGGCCATGTGCGATGATGGCCTGATGGATCGTTGGGGCATCCAGGAGGTCTATGGCCTCCACAACATGCCCGGCCTGCCCACGGGGCAATTCGCGATCCGACCCGGCGCGCTGCTTGCGTCTTCGGATGAATTCGAGATCAAGGTGACGGGCAAGGGCGGCCACGCCGCCGCGCCCCATCACGCCATCGACACGACGCTGGTGGCCTCGCAAATCGTGGTCAGCCTGCATTCCATCGTGTCCCGCAATGTCGATCCGATCAAGCGCGTGGTGTTGACCGTGGGCACGTTCGAGACCGACAGCACAGCGTCCAATGTCATCGCCCATACGGCGACGCTTCGGGGCACGGTGCGCACGCTCGACCCCGAATATCGCACCATGGCCGAGGAACGGGTGCGGCAGGTGGCGGAATCGACCGCCGCCGCCTTCGGCGCAACGGCAGAGGTGATCTGGACACCGGGCTACCCCGCCACGATCAACCACGAGGAAGAAACCCGCCACGCGGCCGAGGCCGCCGCCGCCGTCGCGGGCCATGTCATCGATGATGTCGATCCGATCATGCCGTCGGAAGATTTCGCCTACATGCTGGAAGAACGCCCCGGCGCCTATATCTTCCTTGGCAATGGCGACACGGCCATGTGCCACCACCCCGCCTATGTTTTCGACGACGACGCGATCCCTGCCGGTTGCAGCTTCTTCGCAGAACTCGTTGAACGCCGCATGCCGGCGCAATAACCCGAACCAGGAGAGAGAGAATGCCCGTCAAGAACCGCTTCGCGGAACTGCTGCCCGAAATCACCGAATGGCGGCGCGATATCCATGAGAATCCCGAAATCCTGTTCGAAACCCACCGGACCTCTGCCCTGGTGGCCGAGAAGCTGAAGGAGTTCGGCTGCGATGAGATCGTGACCGGCATCGGGCGCACCGGGGTTGTTGGCGTGATCAAGGGCAAGTCTGACGCGAGCGGCAAGGTGATCGGTCTGCGCGCCGATATGGATGCGCTGCCGATGAACGAGGAAACCGGGCTGCCCTATGCCTCCAAAACGCCCAATGCCATGCATGCCTGCGGCCATGACGGGCACACCGCCATGCTGCTTGGGGCGGCGAAATACCTGTCCGAGACGCGGAATTTCGACGGCACGGTCGTTGTCATCTTCCAGCCCGCCGAAGAAGGCGGCGGCGGCGGCAAGGAGATGTGCGACGATGGCATGATGGACCGGTGGGGTATTCAGGAGGTCTATGGGATGCATAACTGGCCGGGCCAGCCCGTCGGCAAGTTCGCCATCCGATCCGGCGCGTTCTTTGCGGCCACGGACCTGTTTGAGATTACCGTGACGGGTCGCGGCGGTCATGGCGCGAAACCGCAGGAAACCATCGACCCGACCGTGACGGCGGCGCAGGTGGTGACGATGCTGCAAACCATCGCCAGCCGCAATGCCGACCCGGTGGAAAACATCGTGGTGTCCGTGACGTCTATCGAAAGCAGCTCCAAGGCGTTCAACGTGATCCCGCAAAGCGTCCATCTGAAAGGCACCGTGCGCACCATGTCGCCCGAGATGCGCGACCTTGCCGAGACGCGCCTGACTGCCATCGCGGAACAAGTCAGCGCCGCCATGGGCGGAAGCGCAGACGTGCGCTATCAGCGCAACTATCCGGTGATGGTGAACCACCCCGAGCAGACCGAATTCGCCGCCGAGGTCGCCCGCGCCGTTTCCGGTGATTGTGACGAGGCGCCGCTGGTCATGGGCGGCGAGGATTTCGCCTTCATGCTGGAGGAACGCCCCGGCGCCTATATCCTCGTCGGCAATGGCGATACGGCGGCGGTGCATCACCCGGAATACAACTTCACGGATGAGGCGATTCCGGCAGGCTGCAGCTGGTGGGCCGAGATCGTGGAACGCCGGATGCCGGCGGCCTGACGCGCATGTGGGAGGACCGATACAGATCGGCCGGGGACTACCTGTTCGGTATCGCCCCTGCCGGGTTCCTGACCGACAACCCCGGCTGGATGCAGCCGGGGCAGCGCGCGCTTTGCGTCGCGGATGGCGAGGGGCGCAATTCCGTGCATCTTGCCGAACGGGGGTTGGAGGTCTCGGCCTTTGACATGGCCCCGACAGCGGTGGAACGGGGCCGTGCCCTGGCGGCTGCGAAGGGCGTGGTGGTGGATTACGACGTCTCGGACTGGGCCGGGTGGGACTGGTCGCAGACCTATGATCTGGTGGTCGCGATCTTCATCCAGTTCGCCGATCCTGCCGCGCGGGTGGGCCAGTTTGCGGATCTGCGCCGTGCCGTGGCCCCGGGGGGCGTTCTGATGCTGCATGGATACACGCCGGAACAGGTCGACTATGGCACCGGAGGGCCGGGCAACCGGGCGCATATGTACACAGCCGATCTGTTGCGAGAGGCGTTCGCGGATTGGCAGGTGGAGCGGCTTGCCGCCTATGAACGCGATGTTCAGGAGGGCCGGGGCCATTCCGGGCGCTCGGCGCTCATTGACCTGATCGCGCGCAAGCCCGCCTGATCAGCCGCCGGTGTGGCTCATGTGGCGGGTCATCTGGCCGTCCACGGTCTGCCGGGAATAGTCGAAATCGTGCCCCTTGGGCTTCAGCGCGATGGCGGCGCGAATGGCCTCTTCCAGCACCGCATTATCAGGCGATGCCCTGAGCGGCGCGCGCAGATCGGCCATGTCTTCCTGACCGAGACACATGTAAAGCTCACCCGTGCAGGTCAGCCGCACCCGGTTGCAGCTTTCACAGAAATTATGGGTAAGCGGCGTGATGAAGCCGATCTTTTGGCCGGTTTCCTCGACCTTTACATAGCGGGCCGGCCCGCCCGAGCGTTCGGCCAGATCGGTCAGCGTGTAGCGTTCCGCCAACCGCGCGCGGAGGTCCTTGAGGCTCCAATACTGGTCCAGCCGGTCTTCGTTGCCCAGGTCACCCATGGGCATGACCTCGATCCAGGTCAGATCCATGTCGCGGCTGGCGCACCAATCCTGAATGGTGAAAAGCTCCTCTTCGTTGAAGCCCTTCAGCGCCACCGCGTTGATCTTGACCCGCAGACCCGCCTTCTGCGCCGCGTCGATGCCGTTCAGCACCTGCGGCAGGCGACCCCAACGGGTGATGTCGGCGAATTTCTTCTCGTCCAGCGTGTCGAGCGAGATATTCACCCGCCGCACTCCTGCGGCGTAAAGCTGGTCCGCAAAGCGCGCCAACTGGCTGCCATTGGTGGTCAGCGTCAGTTCGCGCAACGCGCCGCTGTCCAGATGCCGTGTCATCGAATCGAAAAAGGTCATGATCCCCTTGCGCACCAGGGGTTCGCCCCCTGTGATCCGCAGTTTCTTCACCCCAAGCCGGATGAAGGTCGAACACATGCGGTCCAATTCTTCCAGCGTCAGAAGCTCCTTCTTCGGCAGGAAGGTCATGTTTTCAGACATGCAATAGACGCAGCGGAAATCGCAGCGGTCGGTGACCGAAACGCGCAGGTAGTCGATGGCGCGGGCGAACGGGTCTATCAGGGGGGCGGGCGTTTCCATATTGAGAAGGTAGTTTGCGCAGGCAGGCGCGGCAAGCGTTGATGCGTGCGATTTTTGCGCCTAGGCTTCGCATCATGACACAGATCTTCCGCGCCCTTCTGGCCCTTGCCCTCGTCGCCTCGCTTGCCGGGTGCGGTGGTGGGTTCCGCCCCCTGTCTTTCCTGAACCGCGACCGCGAGGCCAGCGCCGTGCCGCCGCCCTCGGTGGCCAGCGAAACAGAGGAGGAGACGGAAGACGGCGAAGAGCCGGAAGAGGAGGCCGCTGCGGCCCCAGCCTCCGGCGTGCTTGGCACGACCGTGGCCTCTCTGGGCGACCCGACAGCGCCGGGGCTCTGGCTGGAAACGCCTTTGGTGAGCGTGGAAACCGAGGGCCGGTTGGAAGCTGAGAATGGCAACTCCGTCGAGGTCACCCTGCGCCCGAGCGGCGGCGAAGCAGGGTCCGGCAGCCGCATCTCCCTGATGGCGATGCAGGCCCTTGGGCTTGGCTTGACGGATCTGCCGACGCTGACGGTCATTGCTGGCGGATAACATGGACCGGTGTCTGTTCCGGGCCGAGGCCCGGTGGGAAGATCTGCGCGCGGGCTTTCACTGGGACATCCCTGAGCGGATGAATATCGCACGGCTGTGCTGTGATGACTGGGCCGCGATCCGTCCGGATCAGGTCGCAATCATCCATATCGGACAGGATGGCCAGCGGCAGGAATGGACCTATGGCCAGCTCAAGCGCGCCTCTGACGGGCTGGCCGTGGCACTGGCGGCAAAGGGCGTGGGCAAGGGTGATCGGGTGGCGGTTCTGCTGGCGCAGCATCCCTTTGTTTTGCTGACCCATATGGCGGTGATGAAGCTGGGGGCCGTGGTGCTGCCGCTGTTCACGCTCTTTGGTGAGGATGCGCTGCGCTACCGCCTGTCGGATAGCGGCGCGCGGGCGGTGGTGACGGACCCCGCCAATCTGGATCGGGTGATGGCGTTGCAGCCCGATCTGCCGGGGCTGGAGGTGGTGATCTCGACCGGGTCTGCGCCTGCGCCGGTTCTGTCGCTGCCCGATCTTATCGAGACGCCCGCACGGGGATTCGCGGCTGCCGATACGCTGGCCGAAGACCCGGCGATGATGATCTACACCTCGGGCACCACGGGCGATCCCAAGGGGGTGCTGCACGCGCATCGCTTCCTTTATGGTCATCTGCCCTGCATGGAGATCAGCCAGGGCCTGTTCCCGCGTCCCGGTGATGTGGGCTGGACGCCCGCGGACTGGGCCTGGATCGGCGGATTGATGGACATGGCAATCCCTTGTCTTTACTACGGAATTCCCCTGGTCAGCCATCGCTTTTCCAAGTTTGAGCCGGAGGCCGCGTACCGGCTTTTGGCGGCGGAAAATGTGACCAATGCCTTCATTCCGCCGACCGCGTTGCGGCTGATGAAACAGGCCCCGGTGGGGCAGGGGCTGTGCCTGCGCGCGGTCAGCTCCGGGGGCGAGCCCTTGGGGGCGGACATGCTGGAATGGGGCGAGGCGCGGCTCGGGGCCGAGATCAACGAGCTTTACGGACAGACCGAGGCCAACCTGATCGTGGCGGCTCGGTCTGCGATGATGACCCGTGTTCCCGGCGCCATGGGGCTGCCGGTGCCGGGACATGAGGTGCGTTTGCTTGGGTCTGACGACCGCGAGACAGGCGCGGGTGAGGTGGGCGAGGTTTGCCTGAGAATGCCCGATCCGGTCGCCTTCCTGCGCTATTGGAACAAGCCGGAAGCGACGGAAAAGAAAGTGAAAAACGGCTGGCTCCGGACCGGAGATCTGGCGACACGCGGGGCGGATGGACAGATCACTTTCCACGCGCGGGATGACGATGTGATCACATCGGCGGGGTACAGAATCGGGCCGTCTGAGATCGAGGCGGCGCTGGTGCGGCACCCGGATGTGCTGATGGCCGCGGTGGTGGGGGAGCCTGACCCGATCCGCACGGAGATCGTCGTGGCGCATGTGGTTCTGCGGGACGGTGCGGAGTGGGAGGGGATGGAAGAGGCCCTGAAAACGCTGGTGAGAGAGCGTGTCTCGGCGCATCTGGTGCCGCGCAAAGTGATCCGGGCCGAGAGCCTGCCGATGACCGCCACCGGCAAGATCATGCGCCGCGCGTTGCGGGGTCAGTGAGGCGAAAAACAGGGGGATGCCATGCGTACACCCCCTGTGCACCCCCCGTACACCCCCCGTGCATATGCAATGGGGAAATGATGACGGGTGCGTACTGGGCCACGGACCAGGTGTCGAACCAGCCGGAGGCAGGGTGCCTGGTCGGCAGTTTCATGAATCCATGGCTCTTACTTGCTGGCGCTCATCAGGTTTCGCCGCCTGCCGGCGTCGACCCGGGGGCGGCCCTCGTCAGGCCCCTGCGGGGCCCTCCTCGGGCCGCGTTGCCACGGAAGTGTGGTGAGGGAGTCGCGTCGCCGGGCGGGTGGTTCGGGTGGATGGTTCGGATGCCTCCGGCGGAGGTATTTCTCGCCAAGATGAAAGGGGAGGGGCAGGCATGTCGCGGAGCGCGGTTAGTGCACCATCTTCTTGATGCGGCGGGTCATGAGCCAGACGGCGGCGATCACCGGCAGGACGAGGGCGGCGGTGACCCAGGGTTTCTCGATGCCGAATTCGTAAGCCACGGGGGCGAGCAGGTAGCTGAGCAGGCTGACCGCGTAGTAGCTGATGGCCACCACCGAGAGCCCCTCGACCGTTTCCTGCAGGCGCAGTTGCAGGGCGGCGCGGCGGTCCATGCTTTCCAGCAGGTCCTGGTTCTGGGCGGAGCGGCCGACCTCGACCTTGGTGCGCAGCAGCTCACCGGCGCGGAAGGCGCGGTCGGTCATGGACCTGAGCCGCGTCTCGGTGCTTTTGACCGTGCGCATGGCGGGGTCGAAGCGGCGCAGCATGAATTCGGCAAAGGTCTGGCGGCCCGCGAAACGTTCCTCGCGCAGGATCTCGATGCGTTGCTGCACGATGGCCTCATAGGCGCCGGTCGCGCCAAAGCGGAAGGAGGCGCGGGACATGAGGTTTTCAAGCTCGGTGGCATAGGTCAGAAGCTGGTCGAGCTGCTGGTCCGGCGCAGTGCTGTCGCCGGTCATGTCGCGCAGCAGCGCCGAGAGGCCGGTGTCGATCTGGGCCATGCGGGCGTTAAGCTCGCCCGCCTTGGGGAAGCCGAGCATCGCCATGGCCTTGTAGGTCTCGATCTCGCACAGGCGCTGGACGATGCGGCCGATCCGTGCCGGGCCGGCCTCGGGCCTTGGAAAGATCGCGAAACGCATATGGCCCGCCGGGTCGATGCGGAAATCGCTGGCCAGCACCGCATTGCCGTCGAGCACCCGGTTGGCGGCGAGGCTTTCGGGTTCGAACCAGTCCTTGAGGCAGGTGGAGATGGCGTCATCATCCGCGATGCCTTCGGAAATGCGGAAATGCGCCGACGTGATGCGCGGGCCGGGGGCGGTGGCCATCCAGTCCTGAGGAAAGAGATCCCAGATCGCGGAATCGAAGGGGCGGTCGCTTAGCCCCTCGCCATGAACCAGGTAGGTCACGAATTCCGTATGCTGTTCCCACTTGAGGTGATAGCGCCCGAGCTTGCCGGAAAAATGGGTGGCGCCGGGCTTGGGGTGCTGCGCGTCGTAGCGGTCGAGCAGGGCGATCAGGTGGGCGCGGTCGGCATCACGGTCGCGGGCGGCGGCGTTCTTGACCGGTTTCAGGGCGATGATCGCAGCCTGGCTGCCGTGCCGAATCGAAGGGAAGGGGCGGGCGTGCAGCTCATTCGCCAGGTCATAGCGCTGAGGGTGATCGGGGAAGCTTGGCATCGGTGGTCCTTTGGCGCGGTTGCCTAGCGATAGCCTGTTCGCCGTGGTTTTCAACAATATTAAATTAATGAAATGAATGGGTTGGACGTGTGCAACGGTATACCGAGCGATCTAAGCCCCGCTGGGCGATGGACTTTTCCCGGCCGGAGGGTGACGCAGGGTCAGATGGTCGCGGGCGATTGGGGGGCTGCCGTGTCGTAAATGAGCCCTGCGGCGTCCATTCCGTTGTAGCCGGGGGCTGTGCACTGTAAAAGCGCCTGCAACGCCCGGACAACGGGATCAAAGGGAAAGGGGATCAGTGTGAAGATAGGCGCTCCCAAGGAGATTGAAGCCGGGGAAAATCGCGTTGCGATGACACCGGACAGTGCCGTGCAGCTGCAGAAATTGGGCTATGACTGCCTGATCGAGGCTGGCGCAGGTGAAAAGGCGGGATTTGCGGATGCCGATTACGAGGCGGCCGGTGTCAGCGTGGTGAAGACCGCGGCGGCGCTTTGGAAAGACGCCGACATCATCGCCAAGGTCCGCATTCCCAACGAGACTGAACTCAAGCGGCTGACTGCCGACAAGACATTGATTTCGTTCTTCAACCCGGCGGGGAACGAAGAGGGAATGGAACTGGCCAAGGCCAAGGGTGCCAATGTGATCGCCATGGAAATGGTGCCCCGGATCAGCCGCGCGCAGAAGATGGACGCGCTGTCCTCCATGGCCAATATCGCGGGCTACCGGGCCGTGATCGAGGCGGGCAACAACTATGGCCGCTTCTTCACCGGGCAGATCACGGCGGCGGGCAAGGTGCCGCCTGCCAAGGTTCTTGTCGTGGGCGCGGGCGTGGCGGGTCTGGCCGCGATCGGCACCTCGACCAGCCTCGGCGCGATCACCTATGCGTTCGACGTGCGGCCCGAAGTGGCCGAGCAGGTCGAATCGATGGGGGCCGAGTTCGTCTATCTCGATTTCGAGGAAGAGGCGCAGGATGGCGCGGCGACAGGCGGCTATGCGTCCGTCCAGTCCGAAGAGTTCCGCAACGCGCAGCTCGCGAAGTTCCGCGAACTGGCGCCCGAGATGGATATCGTCATCACCACGGCGCTGATCCCGAACCGTCCGGCGCCGAAGCTGTGGACCGAGGACATGGTCGCGGCGATGAAGCCGGGCTCTGTCATCGTCGACCTCGCTGCCGAACGGGGCGGCAACGTGGAAGGCACGGTGATGGATGAGAAGGTGGTGACCGAGAACGGCGTCACCATCATCGGCTACACCGATTTCCCGAGCCGGATGGCCAGCCAGGCCTCGACGCTTTACGCCACCAATATCCGTCACATGATGACCGATCTGACGCCCGAGAAGGACGGGCAGGTCGTGCACAACATGGAAGACGACGTGATCCGTGGCGCGACCGTGACCTATCAGGGCGAGATCACCTTCCCGCCGCCGCCGCCGAAGATCCAGGCGATCGCGGCGCAGCCGAAGAAGGACGCGCCCAAGGAACTGACCCCGGAAGAGCGCCGGGCGCAGGAAGTGGCGGCCTTCAAGGCGCAGACCAAGCAACAGGTGACGCTGCTTGCCGTGGGCGGCGGGCTGATCCTGCTGGCGGGGCTTTATGCACCAGCCAGCTTCATGCAGCATTTCATCGTCTTCGTGCTGAGCGTCTTCGTCGGCTTCCAGGTGATCTGGGGCGTGGCGCATTCGCTGCATACGCCACTTATGGCGGTAACCAACGCCATTTCGTCGATCATCATCCTGGGCGCCCTGATGCAGATCGGGTCGGGCAGCTGGCTGGTCATCCTGCTGGCAGGGCTCAGCGTGTTCATGGCCGGGATCAACATCTTCGGCGGCTTCCTCGTGACACGGCGCATGCTCGCCATGTTCCAGAAATCGTGAAGGGGTAGGGATTATGGAATTCGGATTCACGACGGCGGCCTATGTGGTCGCGGCGGTTCTCTTCATCCTTTCGCTGGGCGGTCTGTCCGGGCAGGAAAGCGCCAAGCGTGCGGTGTGGTACGGCATTGCCGGCATGGCGTTGGCGGTCTTTGCGACCCTTATCGGTCCCGGATCGGGCCTGTGGCTGCTGTCGATCCTGCTGATCGCGGGCGGCGGTATCATCGGCTGGTACGTGGCCAAGAAGGTTGAGATGACCGAGATGCCGCAGCTGGTTGCCGCAATGCACTCGCTGGTGGGCCTTGCGGCGGTGTTCGTGGGCTTCAACGCCCATTTCGAGCTGGTCCGCGTGCTGGGCATGGAGCCGGAGGCGCGCGAGGCGCTGACCGGGTTTGCCGAACTGCTGGCGCATAAATCGGTGATCGAGCAGAACATCCTGCGGGTTGAACTGTTCCTGGGCATCTTCATCGGGGCGGTGACCTTCACCGGGTCTGTGGTGGCCTATGGCAAGCTGGCGGGCAAGCTGACCTCGGCGGCGACCAAGCTGCCCGGCGGTCACGCGCTGAACGCGGGCGCGGCGGCTTTGTCGGTCATCTGCCTGATCTGGTACTTCAACTCGGGCGGCTTTTTCCCGCTCTTCATCATGACGCTGGCGGCGCTCTTCATCGGCTATCACCTGATCATGGGCATCGGCGGCGCCGACATGCCGGTCGTGGTGTCGATGCTGAACAGCTACTCGGGCTGGGCCGCGGCGGCGATTGGCTTCTCGCTCGGCAATGATCTGCTGATCGTGGTGGGGGCGCTGGTCGGCTCCTCCGGTGCGATCCTGTCCTACATCATGTGCAAGGCGATGAACCGGTCCTTCATCAGCGTAATCCTGGGCGGCTTCGGCGGCACCGCGGGCCCCGCGATGGAGATCGAGGGCGAACAGGTGGCGATTGACGCCGATGGCGTGGCGACGGCCCTCAATGAGGCCGACAGCGTGATCATCGTGCCGGGCTACGGCATGGCGGTGGCGCAGGCGCAATCGGCGGTGGCCGACCTGACGCGCAAGCTGCGCGCGGCGGGCAAGGAGGTGCGCTTTGCCATCCACCCCGTTGCGGGCCGTCTGCCGGGGCATATGAACGTGCTGCTGGCGGAAGCCAAAGTGCCCTATGACATCGTGATGGAGATGGACGAGATCAACGAGGACTTCCCGTCCACCGACGTGGTGATCGTGATCGGCTCGAACGACATCGTGAACCCGGCGGCGCAGGAAGATCCCAACAGCCCCATCGCCGGCATGCCGGTGCTGGAGGTGTGGAAAGCCAAGCAGGTCTTCGTGTCCAAGCGCGGGCAGGGCACCGGCTATTCCGGCATCGAGAACCCGCTGTTCTACAAGGAGAACACGCGCATGTTCTACGGTGACGCCAAGGCCAGCATCGACTCGCTTCTGCCAAAGATCAGCTGACGCCCGTCGAACCTGAAATCAGAAAGCCCCGAGGTCCAGCCTCGGGGCTTTTTCGTTGGTTGGGCGGCGCGCCCAGTGAGCAAGCATACCGACCACGAGAGAATTCCATTCCCGTCACTTTTTCCCGCTGCCCATGAGAGCCGCAGTTCCAATCTGGACAAACCCTGCATTGTTGACCGGCGGATTTTCCAAGAGGCTGTCCGTAAATCGGATGTAAGGGAGGGGCGCGATGCTTCGCTTCGGAATAATCGGCACCGGTCGGATCGGCGACATGCATGCGCGCCTTGTGGCGTTGCAGCCCGATGCGCGGGTGACCTGGTGTTATGACCTCTTCGAGGAAAGCGCCGCACGCACCGCCGCCGCCGTTGGGGCGCGGGCGACGACCGATCTGGATGCGCTGCTTGGGGCCGATGATGTCGACGCGGTGTTGATCGCCTCACCCACCAACACCCATGTGGAGATGATCCTGCGTTCCGCCGAAGCGGGCAAGCCGATCCTGTGCGAGAAGCCGATCGACGTCGATATCAACAAGGTCGAGGAGTGCCGAGAGAAGCTGGCTGCCTTCGACGTTCCGCTTCAACTTGGTTTCAACCGGCGGTTCGATCCCAGCCACGCAGGCGTGCAGAAAGCTGTCGCAGCAGGCGAGATCGGGGCGCTGGAACTGCTTGTCATCACAAGCAGGGACCCGGGGCCTCCTCCCCCCCGGGCCATTCTGGAGGCCTGCGGCGGCCTGTTCCGCGACACCACGATCCACGACATGGACATGGCGCGGTTCGTCCTTGGCGAAGAGCCGGTCGAGGTGTTCGCTATGGCCGCAAACCGCGTCGACCCGATCTTCGCGGAACTGGGCGACGTGGATACGGCGATGATCGTGATGCGCACGGCGTCGGGCGCGCTGTGCCATATCAACAATTCGCGGCGCACCAACTACGGCTATGACCAGCGGGTCGAAGCATTCGGGGCCGAGGGCATGGTGCGGTCCAACAACCACCGCCCGACCGAGGTGTCGCGCCATGGGGCGGGGGGGACGGCGACGAAGGACGAGTTGCTCTATTTCTTCATCGAGCGCTACCGCGCCGCCTACGAGGCCGAGATCCGCGATTTCATCGACCAGGTGACGGCGGGCAAACCCCCGAACGTGACATTCGAGGACGGGCGGCGGGCGCTGCTGCTGTCCGAGGCGGCGCTGAAATCCTACCAGACCAACAAGCCGGTGGAGGTGAATTACGCATGACCAACTATCAAAGCCCCTATGGCAGTGCCGCCTATCACGCGGCGTCCGAGACTGATGTCCCGCTGGACCGGCAATTCGCGGGTAAGGTGGCGGTTGTGACCGGGTCCACGCAGGGGCTTGGTCTGACAGCGGTCAAGCTGATGCTGCGGCGCGGGCTGAAAGGCGCCCTGATCATGGGCCGCAAAGAGGCCGAGGGGCAGGCGGCGGCAGACGCGCTGACTACGTCGGAACAAAGGGTGGTCTATCACCGCGCCGACCTGACCGATCTGGACGATTGCCAGTTTATCCACGACCGCGCGATTGCCGAATTCGGAACCTATGACATCCTCGTCAATTCCGCCGGGATCACCGACCGGGGCGGCATTCTGGATGGGGACGCGGCACTTTGGGAACGCACCTTCGCGATCAACGCCCGCGCGCCCTTCTTCCTGATGCAGAACGCGGCCAATCACTGGCGGGCAGAGGGCAAGCCGGGGGCCATCGTCAACGTGGCCACCGTGACCGCCCATGGCGGGGTGCCGTTTCTGACGGTTTATGCCGCGTCCAAGGCGGCGCTTGTGGCCACCACCAAGAACGCGGCCTTTTCGCTGATGCGTGACGGAATCCGGGTGAATGCGCTGGCCATCGGCTGGATGGACACCCCCGCCGAGGACATCACGCAGAAGACATTCCACGACATGCCCGATGGCTGGCAGGCCGAGGCGGGCAGGCAGTTGCCTGCTGGCAGGTTGCTGAACATGAACGAGGTCGCGCGCTGGATCGCGCATCTGGCCAGTGACGAGTCGGGCATCATGACGGGATCCGTTCTCGATTTCGATCAGGGGGTTATCGGCTGCTACGAGGCGACTCCCCTACCTGCGAAACCGGACTGACGGGGGCTGTCCGGTTCCAGACTGGACAGAACTCGACACGACCGGGGCGGGCTGCGGGCCTAGACTGAGCACACGAATACCGAACTGGAACCGGCCCCGCGCGGCCGGACCCGCAAGGCCCCGATGGGCCACCGACATCAAGGGAGGACGACAATGACCAGACTGACGAAAATCCTGACCAATAGCAGCGCCGCCGTTGCGCTTACCGTGGCCGGCTTCACCGCCGCGCCCGCGCTGGCCGATGGCGAGCAAGTGTTCTTCATGCTACCCAATTCCACCACAATCCGCTTCGAACGCCGCGACGCGCCTCTGTTCGTGGCGGCGATGGAAGAACGGATGCCGGGGGCCACGGTCACCGTGCAGAACGGAGAGGGCGACCCGGTGCGCCAGCAGCGGCTGGTGGAAGACGCCATCGCGCAGGGGGCTGACCTGATCGTCTATACCTCGTCCGACGCCAACCTGTCTGCGGGCGCGCTGCGCGCCGCGGAAGAGGCGGGGGTTCCGGTTCTGCTTTACGAACATGACGCGATCGGCGGTCTGGCCGAGGCGCATGTTCTGTTCAACGCCCGCGCCGTGGGCCAGGCACAGGGCCAGCGCGCGGCGGAGCTGATCGAGGCGATGCCCGAGGGGACGATCCGCATCGCCCGCGTGAAGGGCAATCAGGGCGAATACGGCACCACCCAGTATGAGCTGGGCCAGAACGAGTATCTCGATCCGCTGATTGCATCGGGCCGGGTGGAGATCGTCTGCGAGGACTTTACCCCCAACTGGGATCCGGTGCAGGCGCAGGCCTTTGCAGAGGACTGCCTGACCCGGACCGGTGGCGAGGTGGACATGTTCCTTGGCATGAATGACGGCACCACCGGCGGCTCGGTCGCCGCGCTGATCAGCCAGGGCTATGCACCCGGCGAAATCGTCGTGACCGGCGGTCAGGACGCCACCATCGAGGCGTTGCAGTTCATCGCGCAGGGCTGGCAGGACAACACTGTCTTCAAGGACCTGCGGGTGATGGCCGAGGCCGCTGCCGACATGGCGGTCGCGATCCTGAACGGTGAGGACCTGCCCGCCGAATGGATGAACGGCGAGGTGGACAATGACTACATGATGGTCCCCGCCGCCTTCCTGCCGGTGAACAACGTCACGCTCGACAACATCTCGGATGTGGTCGAAGCCGGTATCTACACCTGGGCTGAAGTCTGCCAGGGCGCGGAAGACTCTCAATTGTGCCAGGATAACCTCTGACAGCAGAGGTTTCTCCCGGTCGTCGGCGGCGCAACCTCCGCCGGCGACCTCGCGATACGGAAAGGCAGACATGACACAGCCCATCCTCAGCCTGCGTGGCATCACCAAGCATTTCGGCGGCGTCAAGGCGCTGACCGACGTGTCGCTCGATCTGGAGCCCGGCAAGGTCGTGGCGCTTGTGGGCGATAACGGGGCGGGAAAATCGACGCTGGTCAAGGTGATGTCCGGCGTGCACCGGCCCGATAGCGGCACCTATCAGTTCGAGGGGCGGGAGGTCGCCGTGTCCAACCCGGCCGAGGTGGCCGATATGGGGGTGCAGACGGTCTATCAGGACCTCGCGCTGTGCGACAATCTCGATGCGGTTCAGAACCTCTTTCTGGGGCGGGAACTGACCGGGCCGTGGTACACGGGCTACCGCGTCAGTCGCGCGGCGGCGGAGAGGCGGGCGAAGGAGGTGCTAAAGCGGCTCCGGCTCGACTCCATCTCGTTGACCCGCAACGTGGGCGCCATGTCGGGCGGGCAACGCCAGAACATCGCCATCGCCCGGTCGATCCTGTGGGAACCCAAGGTGGTGCTGCTGGATGAGCCGACGGCGGCGCTGAGCCATTCGGCGGCGGAACAGGTGGGTGACCTCGTGCGCGAACTGGCCTCGCACGGGCTGGCCGTGCTGGTGATCAGCCATGACATCCATCACTTCGTTCTGGACAACACCGACCGGATCGAGGTGCTGCGGCTGGGGCGCAACGCCGCCAGCTTCAATTCCAAGGACGTGACCGGCGAGCAGGTCGTCAACGCGATGGTGGGCGGCAATGAAGCCGTCAACATGGCAGGCTGAGGCGAGGACAGACGAATGACCGATATATCCATCCCTCCCACGCCCACAGCGACGCCGACACGGTCGCTGACGGAACGTCTGGGCAATGAGCTTAGTTTCGTGCCGGTGGCCGTTGGCCTGATCGCACTGTTCCTTTTCTTTGCAACGCAGTCGGATGTGTTCCTGACAAGCCGCAACCTGTCCAACCTGCTGGTGCAATCGACCGTGACCGGGATCATCGCGCTTGGCCTCGTCTTCGTGCTGCTAACGGGTGAGATTGACCTGTCTGTCGCCGCAACCTCGGGCGTGGCTTCTGTCTTCATGGCCAAGCTGGTGATGGATTTCGGCCTGCCGGTGCCGCTTGCGATCCTTGCGGGCGTTGCACTGGGCGGGATTGTCGGAGCGGCCTCGGCAAGGTGGGTGACGCTGATCGGGGTGCCGTCCTTCGTGGTGACGCTTGGCGTGGGGCTGGTGCTGAACGGCATCCAGTTGCTGCTGCTGCCGCGCACGGGCCGCTATAACCTGATGAATTCCGGTGTCGATCAGCTTGCCGCGACCCATGTGACCGGCCCAATGGCCTGGGGGCTGGTGCTGTGCGCCATCGTGCTGTTCGCCCTGGTCATGGGATCGACCTGGCGGTCACGCCAGCGGGCGGGGCTGTCTGCATCCTTCAACGCGGGCGTTCTGCTGCCGGTGGTCATCGTGGCGCTGTTTCTTGTCGGGGTTCTGATCTTTCTGGAAAACCAGCGGGGGTTGCCGATGCCGGTCATCCTGTTCCTCGCGCTGCTTGGGATCATGTCCTACATCACCTCCGAAACCCGCTTTGGCACCTATCTTTATGCCATCGGCAACAATGCCGAGGCCGCGCGGCGGGCGGGCATCAAGGTAGACCGTATCAAGATCACCGCTTTCGCCATCGCGGGCGGCATGGCGGCCTTTGGCGGTATCCTGTCGGCCTCGCGCTCGCTTGGCGTATCGGTGTCGTCTGGCGGCGGCGTCGGCGGCGGGGCGCTGCTGCTGGAAAGCATCGCAGCGGCGGTCATTGGCGGGGTGAGCCTGTTCGGCGGGCGCGGCATGGTCGTCGGGGCCCTGTTCGGGGCGCTGATCATCGCAACCGTGTCGAACGGGCTGAACCTGATGGGCGTGGCCAATGAGGCGCGTCTGATCGTGACCGGCCTGCTGTTGGTCGTGGCGGTGTCGATCGACCGCGGGATCGAAAGGCTGGCGCGTCCGGGCTGAGGCGGACCGAAAGCAGGCGGCGCTCAGCCCTCGTAGAAGCTGCGCAGCAATTGCAGCCCGTTGGACAGCTCGCCGTCGCTTGCCCGTTGCCAGAAGGCATCGCTGCCGAGATCGGCGAAACCTTCGACGCCGGTCAGGTCATCGGCGTCGACATTCTTGAAGCCCATGGACCAGTTGGAAAACATCCTGTCGTCAATCGGCCCCTCGTCGATCACCACAATGGTATGGTGCCTTGTATCGTTGGAAATCCGGCGCCAGACATCGTCAATGGCCGCGTCCGGCCCTTCCAGAACCTGAATGAAATTCCCGCGGCGGAAATCCTCGTTGAAGCGATAGACGAGGCATCCGGTGACGCCGTCCTTTTCATTCCGCGCGCGGCTGTGGCGCAGCAATTCGCCAAGATCTTCCTGAGAGAAGGGCCGCTCGGCCTGACTGACATAGGCTATGAATTTCATCTTGAGGTCATCCTCTCTTGTCTGCCCCGACCGATGGGTTCGCCCCGGAGCTTACGTGTTACGGGCATTTGGTTGCCCATTGGCGAAAGTCCAGTGCAGCTGTCAACAAAACGGAGTTCTGGATTGCGAATTTGATATTGTGAAATTAGTGACCTGAGATCCGCAATCCGTGCCATGGTCAGCCCATTGGCTCTGCCCCCGATTCGCGTCTTTGCGAAGGGAATGCTGCGTGAGGCCTTCGCAATTGCAGCAATGGCAGAGGGGCGAGGAAAGCCTTCTAGCCCATTGATCTTAAGGGGATTTTTCATCTGTAGCGATCCGGTAGTGTCCTGGCGTGGTCGAATTAAGTTTCACGATATCAAATTATAGCCAATATAATCAAATTATCTTGCCCTGAGGGGCCCATTTCGAAACCCTGATGCCAGAGGAGATCGCCAGATCATGAACGAACAGCTTCACACTCAGGACCGGTCGGCAGAGGACCTGCGAGGCGTGCTGCGCAGCCCGCAAAAACCGGTTCGGACGATCCAGTCGGTTGATCGGGCCCTGACGCTTCTGGAACTGGCAGCCGGTGAAATCGACGGCATCACCTTGTCGGAATTGTCGGATCGGATCGGCCTGAACGCCTCGACCTGCCATCACCTTGTCATGACGCTCGTGGCGCGGGGGTATCTGACCCATATCAGCCGCAGCCGTGGATATGCGCTTGGCCCGCGGGTTCGGGAACTGCTGGAGATGATGGAGCATGACTCCGACCCGGCGGTTCTGCTGCGCGAAGACCTGCGGCGCTTGGGCGAACAGCTCGGGCTCGGCGTGCAGCTTGCCGTGCTTAGCGAAACGTCGCTGCTGACCAAGCTCAGCTTTCCCGGCGCGGCCTCGACCCTGCAAGAGCCCAACGAGGTCGAAAAGATGACCGCGCTGCACGCAACCGCGACGGGCAAGGCCATTCTTGCCTGGATCCCCGATACGGAACTTGTGCGGATCATTTCGACCAATGGGCTGAAATCCTACACGCCCAACACGATCAACAGCCTGTCCGGTCTCGTGGAAGAACTGCGCAGCGTGCGCCGCTTCAAATACGCCATCGACAACGAGGAACTGCGCGAGGGCGTCGTCTGCATCGGATCGGCCATCCGCGAGGGGGGCGGCGCGGTCGTGGCGTCCATCTCGACGACGCTGCCCGCCAGCGAGGCGACCGAGGAGCGCAAGGCCCAGCTGACCCGCCAGATGATCGAGGCGGCCAACATATTCTCGAACAAGCTGCGAAACGCGCAACGTTAGCAGCCCCGTTAGCAACCTTAGGAGGACAGGACATGACGCTTCCCGCCAATGTGAAAACCAGCCCGGATTACCCGGTGCCCGAGACGATGAAAGCCTGGGTTCTGGGCGATCCCGGCGAGCTGACGCTTTCGGACAAGCCGGTTCCCGTGCCGGGCAAGGCGGAGGTCCTGGTCCGTATCGACGCGGTTGCAATCTGCGCGACCGATCTGGAGATCATCCATCACGGCCCGCCCGCCCAGATCCATGGTGGCGATCCGTTCAACAAGAACTTCACCCCCGGCCATGAATACATGGGCACCGTCGTGGCGCTTGGCCCCGGTGTCGATGAATACGAAATCGGCGAGCGTGTGACGGTGGAGATTCACGCCGGCTGTGGCCAGTGCAAGCGCTGCCGTCAAGGGATGTACACCTCCTGCCACAACTACGGCAAGAACTACGGCGGCGTGGACAAGGGCCATCGCGCCAACGGCTTCACCACCGATGGCGGCTTTGCCGAATACGCGGTGAACAACATCAACACGCTGGTTCATGTCGATGACAACATGACCGACGAAGAGGCGACGCTGGTCGTGACGGCTGGCACCGCGATGTATGGCCTGACCGAACTGGGCGGCCTCGTCGCTGGTGAAAGCGTGGTCGTGACCGGCCCCGGTCCGATCGGTCTGATGGGCGCGGCCGTGGCCAAGGCGCTTGGCGCGCAGCCGGTGATCCTGACCGGCACCCGCGACAACCGTCTGGAAATCGGCAAGCAGCTTGGCGCCGATCACGTGATCAACGTGCGCAACGAAGACGCGGTCGAGAAGGTCCGCGAACTGACCGGCGGCAAGGGCGTCGATTACGTGGTGGAATGCGCCGGGGCACCCAACGGTGTAAACGAAGCGGCACTGATGGTGAACCGGGGCGGCAAGATCTGTCTCGCGGCCTTCCCGCATAACAGCCCCGAGGTCGATGTCGCCTATCTGGTGCGCAACAACATCTACCTCTACGGCATCCGCGGCGAGGGCAAGACCGCCACGCACCGGGCCGAGGCCTTCATGCGGCAGAAGCGTTTCGACGCCACGCTGATCCATACCCACACCTTTGAGATGTCCGACCTGAAAGAGGCCCTGCGCTACGCCAAGGACCGGGTCGAGGATGCCATCAAGGTGGTGGTGAAGAACAAGCACGCCGAAGCCGGCAAGGTCGCGGCGGAATAAGGTCGCACGAAGGAGACGAGCCAATGCTGATCTGTGAGAGCTACCACGTTCCGAAAACCCTCGAAGAGGCGTTGCGCCTCTGGGGTGATGCACCGGATGGCAGCCGGCTCGTCTCCGGCGCCACCGACATCCTGCCCTGGGCCCGTGAGGGCCGGGCAGGGGATGTCGAAATCCCGGCGCTGATCGACGTCACGAAGATCCCGGAACTGAAGGGGTATTCCTGTGACAAGGGGCGCATTCGTCTGGGGGCCGCGACCGTCTATCAGGACTTCCTGACCGACCGCACCCTGATGAGCAACCTTCCCTGCATGCCCTATTGCGCGATCTGGTTTGCCGACGACCAGATCCGTGAACAGGCAACCGTCGTCGGCAACCTGGTGAATGCGTCACCGGTTGCCGACGGCACCCCTCCGGTCGTGGCCCTGAATGGCGAGATCGAACTGACGCGGCTGGAAGAAGGCGACGTGAAACGCCGCACGGTCCCCGTTGTCGATTTCATCGAAGGCCCTGGCCGGACCCTCATTCAACCCGGCGAGATTGCCACCGCCGTCACCGTGGACAGCGCCTATGGCTACGGCGGCTCGTTCCAGAAGGTGGGGCAGCGCCGGTCGCTGGTGATCTCGGTCGCCTGTTGTGCCGCGCTGGTGCGCGCCGACAGCACCGGCACCATGTTCGAGGATGTCCGGCTGGCGCTCGGCGGGGTCGGACCACGTCCCATCCGCCTGCGCGACGCCGAACGGCGCCTGAAGGGAGAACGCATCACGCAGGAGCTGATCCAGCGGGTGGCGGAAAGCGCCGCCGACTCTGTCGGATCGCGCAGCCGCAAGGAATACCGCCGCGACGTGGTGGTGAATTTCGTGCGCGCCGGGCTGGAAGAGGCACTCGCCAACCAGCCGGAAATCGGCGCCAAGTTCAAGAATTTCGGGGAGACCGAGAATGCCTAAGATCGACCTGACCATGGATGTGAACGGCCGCAAGGTCGTGAAACAGACCGAGCCGCATAAACGCCTTCTGGACTTCCTGCGCGAGGATCTGAACCTCACCGGCACCAAGGAAGGCTGCGGCGCGGGCGAATGCGGCACCTGTTCCGTCTTCGTGGATGGCAAGCTGGTGAAATCCTGTCTGATGCCCGCCGCCAAGGCCGATGGCGCGAAGATCGAAACCATCGAAGGGCTGGCGCGGCCCGGCTCTCTCACCCCGGTGCAGCAGGCCTTTCACAAGACCGGGGCCAGCCAGTGCGGCTACTGTATCCCCGGCATGGTGATGGCCGCGACCTCCGCCTTGCGCGAAAACCCCGATGCGGGGATCGAGGAGATCAAGGAACGCCTTGGCGGCAATATCTGCCGCTGCACCGGCTACACCAAGATCTTCGAGGCGGTCGAGATCGCCCGCGACGTAATCGCAGGCCGCTTGCCGGAAACCGCACTGGACGAGGATGCGACGGGCGAGTCCTTCATCGGGGCCAATGTGCGCCGTCTGGATGCGCCGTCGAAGGTCTCGGGCCGTCTGAAATATGCCGCCGACATGAAGATGGTGGACATGCTGCAGATGCAGGTGCTGCGGGCGCCGATGCCCCATGCGCGGATCGTGTCCATCGACACCAGCGAAGCCGAGGCGATGGACGGTGTGGCCTGCGTGATCACCGCAGATGACGTGCCCGGCACGGACGGGTTCGGCGTATTCATCCATGACCAGCCGATCATGGCGCGCGGCAAGGTGCGCCATTTCGGCGAGGCAGTTGCGGCTGTTGCCGCCGAAGACCTGGTCACAGCGCGCCGCGCACTGGCCAAGATCAAGGTGGAATACGAGGAACTGCCGGGCATCTACGCGCCCGAGGACGCGCTGAAACCCGGCGCGCCCGTGATCCACGATTACGCGCAGGACAACGTCATCAAGCATATCCCGATCCGCAAGGGCGACATCGACAAGGGCTTTGCCGAGGCCGATCTGATCCTGGAGGACGAGTTCCGCACCCAACAGGTCGAACACGCCTATCTGGAGCCGGAAGCGGGCATCGCCTATGTCGATCACGACGATGTGGTCACGGTGCTCTCGCCCTCTCAGAACATCACCCATCACCGGCACATGCTGGCCCATATCCTCGATCTGCCGATCAACAAGGTGCGCTTCATAATGAGCCCCGTTGGAGGCGGCTTTGGCGGCAAGGAGGACATGATCTACCAGGGCATGCTGGCGCTGGCAGCCATGAAGACGCATCGCCCGGTGCAACTGAACTTCACCCGCGAGGAAAGCCTTGTGGCAAGCGCCAAGCGGCACCCGTCTCGGGTCAAGTACAAGATGGGCCTCAAGTGGTCGGGCGAGATCACCGCGATCGAGTTCGACATGCTCAGCGACGGCGGCGCCTACGGCATGTCCAGCGAAGGCGTGATGCGCAAGGCGGCGATCCTGTCCTGCGGACCTTACGAGGTGCATAACCTCAAGGTCGATACCAAGGTGGTCTATACCAACAACACGCCATCGGGCGCGTTCCGCACCTTTGGCGGCATGCAGGCGCAATTCGCAACCGAGAGCATGATGGACATGGCCGCCGAGGCGCTGGACATGGACCCGTTCGAGTTGCGCCGCATCAACATGATGCGGATCGGCTCGCGCACCCATACGCAGCAGGAACTGACCACCGCCTCGCTCGACCGGGTGCTGGACGCGGCGGAAGCGGCCTCGCGTTGGGAAGCGGGCGCACCCAAGGTGCGCGGCCCCCGGCGTGGCGACCTCGGCGGGCCGGATGCGCGCAAGCCCTGCACGCTTGGCGCGCGGATCGGTGACGCGGCCGACACCGAAACCAAGGACGAAAGGGTAGCATCATGAACCGCAAGATGCGCGGACGCGGAATGGCGTCGAGTTGGTACGGCATCGCCCGGACCGCCACCATCGACCGGGCCGGGGCCTGGGCCGAACTGGATGACGGCGGCACCGCCAAGATCGTCACCGGCGTGACCGAGATCGGTGAAGGCATCCTGACGGTGCTGGCGCAGGTCGCAGCAGAGGAACTGGGCGTGCGCCCCGAAGACGTGACTATCGGGGACAACGATACCTCGCGCTCGCCCGAGGCCGCCCATGCAGGCGCCACGCGCCAGACCTACATGATCGGCAATTCGGTGGCTCTGGCCTCGCGCGATGCGCGCGCCAAGCTCTTCGCCGAAATCGCCGATCACTGGGATGTGCCGGTGGACAGCCTGCGCGCCTTCAACGGCGAGCTTTGGGCGCAGGACACCAACCTGCGCATGTCGATGGACGAGGCGGTGAAGACCTGCAAGGGGCGCGGCGTCGTGCCCGTGGGGTCTGCATCGTTCACCGCGCATGGCACCGGGCTCGATCCCGTCGATGGTTCCGGCAGCCCGTGGCAGGCCTATGTCTTCGGCACCCAGATCGCCGAGGTCGAGGTCGATACATGGACCGGCGAGGTGCAGGTTCTGGGCATCTGGGCCGCCCATGACGTGGGCCGGGCGATCAACCCGCGTGGTGTCGAGGGCCAGATCGAAGGCGGCGTGGTGCAGGGGCTCGGCCAGGCGCTGATGGAGGATTACCAGACCGAGAAGGGCTATACGACGACCCACGGGTTCGCCAAGTATATCCTGCCCACGTCGCTGGATATTCCGCAGATCAATTGCACCATCGTCGAGGATCCCGATCCGCTGAGCCCGCTTCAGGCCAAGGGTATCGGGGAACCGGCGCTTGTGCCGACCGCGCCCGCGATCATGAACGCGATCTACGACGCCATTGGCGTGCGCATCAAATCGCTACCCGCAACACCGGAAAAGATCCTCGACGCCCTGCGCAACCATGTGCCGGGCCGGGAACAGATCGCGCAATCCGCGCGGCAGGATCGTGCCGAGGCCCACAGAAGAGGCCTTTGACACGCGAAAGACCGCGTCTCCGGAGGAGGGGGCGCAGAACATCAACCAACTGGGAGGAAAGACAATGACAAAGATCAAGACATTGCGCAGAGCCACAACCGGCCTGCTGGCCGCCGCAGCGATGAGCTTCGCCGGGACCGCTCAGGCGGAGTTCCCCGACCGGCCGATCGAGATGACCATCCTGTTCGGCGGTACGGCGAATTCCATCGCACAGCTTCTCACCGACCTGATGTCGCAGGAAATGAGCCAGCCAATCGTGCCCGTAAGCCGGACCGGTGGCGGTGGCGCGGTCGGCTATTCCTACGTGGTGAACACGCCCGCGGATGGCTACAACATCGTCTGGAACTCCAATTCCATCAACACCGGCAATCACATGGGCCGGATCGACTTCAACTACGAGGCCTTCGCACCGATCGCCCGTGTCTCGACCGAGATCCCGGCGCTGGCGGTGAATGCGTCGACCGGGTGGGAAGACCTCTCTGACATGGTCGAAGCCGTTCAGGCCTCTGGTGATGTGCTGCGCGTCGGCATTTCCGGGCGCGGGTCGTTTACCCATCTGACCTCTGCGGCGCTCTTCGATGCGCTCGGGATCGGCGAGCAGGTTGCCTATATCGCCTATGGCGACGGGCGTGCCCCGGTGGAACTGCTGGCGGAACGGATCGACGCCGCCATCCAGTGGCCCGGTCAGTTCGCCTCCTATGTCGAGGCAGGAGAGCTGAACGTGCTGGCCGTGACCGGTGACACGCGGGTCAACGTGCTGCCCGATGTCGCCACGGCGATGGAGCAGGGATATGACGTGAATATCTCGATGTGGCGCGGCCTTGCAGCCCCGGCGGGCACCCCCGATGACGTTGTTGCCGCCCTTCAGGCCGCAGCGGAAGCCGCCGTCATGAGCGACACCTTCCAGGAAGCATCGGGCAATATCGGCTTTACCCCGGCCTTCCTGCCCGCCGCCGAATTCGGTGCGCTGATCGCTGAGGACGATGCCTTCTATGGCGCGTTGCTGACCGAACTCGGCATGGCCCAGTAAGCCGGAACAGCAGGAGACGTATCAATGACCAACAGTGCAAAAGACGTGGCCCTGAGCCTGAGCCTGCTGGCGCTTTCGGCGGTCTGGACCTGGCTGGTCATTGATACGATCCCGACGGGCTGGGGCCATGGCGACATCGGACCAAGAGCCTTTCCCATGGTGCTCGGGATCATCCTCGGGGGGCTTTGCATCCTGCTGCTGATCCGAACCTATCTGCTGGGTCGAACCCCGGCAGGCAAGGCAGGCACGGGCGATGTGGATGCCATCGAAGAGGCGTCCTCCGAACGTTGGGGATCCATGATCCTCGTGGCTATCGAGATCTCTGCTTACGGGTTTCTCTTGCAGAAACTCGGCTTCCTGATCGCCACCCCCATTCTCATCCTGTTCGTGCTGGTCATCCATCTGCGCCTGAGATCGTGGAAAACGATCCTTGGCATGACCCTTGGCATGACACTCGGCTGCTGGCTGTTCTTCGAGAAGCTTCTCGGGATTTACCTGGCCAATGGCAGCTGGTTCAATATCGGATAACCGCCATGGACATCTTCCTTCAAGCTCTTGCGTCTGCCATGACGCCCATGGCCATTGCCTCGATCGGTCTTGGGGCATTGATCGGGCTGATCTTTGGCTCGATCCCCGGACTGACCTTCACGGTCGCTTTGGCGCTGGCCTTGCCGATCACCTTCAGCATGGACCCGGTGCCCGCCATCGGCCTGCTGTTGGGCACCTATATCGGCGGCATGACCGGCGGGTCGGTCTCGGCCATTCTTCTGGGCATACCGGGTACGCCGTCTGCCGCCGCCACGGTGCTGGACGGCCATCCGATGACCAAGCAAGGCAATGCCTCTATCGCGCTTGGTACGGCGGTGATCGTCTCGGTCTTCGGCGGTGTCTTCAGCCTGATCGTGATGATCGTCTCGGTCGATCTTGTGTCGCGCGTGGCCATTTCCTTCGGCCCGGCGGAAATCTTCGCCCTGGTCCTTTTCGGTCTGTCCACGATCTGCGGCCTGTGCGGTGGATCACTCATCAAGGGGCTGATCAGCGGGGCGATCGGCCTGATGATCATGACCATCGGCATCGACACGATTGACGGTGTGCAGCGCATGACCTTCGGCAGCGTGAACATGATGCAGGGGGTGAACCTGCTGGTGGCCATGATCGGTCTCTTTGCGGTGCCCTTCATCATCGAGGCCTTCGCGGTCAAGACCTCCATGCCGGAGAAATCCCAGAGGATCAGCCGCGTGAAGGCGGAATTGCCCTCGATTGGCCTGCTTGGCCGCAACCTGTGGCTGATGATCAAGTGTTCGGTGATGGGCACCGGCATCGGCGCCATTCCCGGAACCGGCGGCGCCATCGCCTCCTTTCTGGCCTATGACCACGCCAAGCGGTTCTCGAAGAAGCCCGAGAGTTTTGGCAAGGGCAATATCGAGGGTGTCGTTGCTCCCGAGACCGCCAACAACGCGGTTACGGGTGGTACGCTGATCCCGCTGCTGTCGCTTGGTATTCCCGGCGATCCGGCCACGGCCATCGTGCTGGCGGGTCTGATGATCCACGGCATCACCCCCGGTCCGGCGCTGTTCATGAACCATGCGGGCGAGGTCTATGGCATGTATGTCGCCGTGGTGCTGGCCTATCTGTGGGTGCTTGGCCTGCAACTGATGGGCATCCGCCTGTTCGTGCATGTGCTGAAGATCCCCCGCGAACTGCTGGCGGTTGCCGTTCTGGTGCTCTGCGCCATCGGGGCCTTTTCGATCCGCAACAGCGTCTTCGACATCTACGCCATGGGGGCGATCGGGGTTGCGGCCTATGTGCTGGTCTCCTTCCGGGTGCCGATCACGCCGATCATCCTCGGCATGGTGCTGGGGCCGACGCTGGAAAACGAGTTCCGCACCGCGATGATGCTGTCCATGGGCGATCCGGCGATCTTCTACACATCGCCCACGGTGCTGGTTTTCTTCTCTTTCGCCTTGCTGGTGATCGGTCTTCAGGCCGTGAGCGAATTCAAGGCCAAGAAACAACCCAAGAACGAGGTCAAAGCCGATGCTTGACGAAACCGAAAAGAACGATCCCGTCACCCGCGAAATCCGCGCCCGCGCCGTCCGGCTGGCCAAGGCCGATGTGGACATGACCTTTGGCGGGGGGATTGTCGAACTGACGCTGTCGGAGGCGTTGATCGTCGGCCTTCTGAAGCAGGGGGTGACCCAGTATTACGCGATCTTCGGGCATGGCTCGACCGATCTGGGCGAAGTGCTGCGCATCTACCACGAGGAAGGCGTCGTCAACGTCGTCAACTGCCGCAACGAGGTGGAAATGGCCCATGCCGCCACGGCGCATGCCTGGGTGACGGGCAAGACGCCCGCCGTGGTCACGTCCATCGGGCCGGGCGGTTTGCAGGCGATGGCGGGGTCACTGGCAGCGGCCTCCAACGGCGTCGGCGTCTACCACATCTACGGGGACGAGACGACGCGCGGCGAAGGCTACAACATGCAGCAGGTGCCGAAGCCCGAACAGGGGATTTTCGGCAAGATGGGCGCGCTGATGGGGCAATCCTACACGCTGCACACGCCCGGCGCGTTGCGCGAATGCCTGCGCCGGGGCACGGCCTGCGTGCATCACCCCTACAAGGCGGGGCCGTTCTACATCCTGCTGCCGATCAACACGCAGCCCGAGCGCGTGAAGGTCAACACCGGCACCTTGCCGGGGCGCAGCGCACAGCCGCCGCTGGTGCCCGCGACCCCGGATGCCTTCGCGGAAGCCGCAGGCATTCTGCGCACGGTCGAAAAGGTCACGATCAAGGCCGGGGGCGGCACCCGCAAGCACCACGAGGCGCTGCGCGAGTTCGCCATGCGGATCGGTGCGCCGGTGGTTCTGTCGCCCGGATCGACCGGCGTGATGATGGATGCTCATGTGCAGAACATGCATGTGGGCGGCTCCAAGGGCTCGATCAGCGGCAATCACGCGATGGAACAGGCCGAGGCGGTCGTCATCATCGGCAGCCGGGGCGTCTGCCAGGCCGATTGTTCCGGCGCGGGCTATCCCAATGCCAAGGCCGTCATCAACATCAACGGCGATTTCGACGATCTCGACCACTACGCCAACACCGTGGGCCTGCCGGGTGACATCAGCGCGGTGATCGGCACGCTGCTGGATTTCCTCGGCGATGGCACCGGGGCCGAGCTGCGCACCGATTGGTTGCGCGCCTGCGAGGCCAAGAAAGACGAATGGACCCGCTTCAAGGCGGAACGGATCGGGGCCGCGCCTCTGGCCGATGTGGTTTGGAAGGCCCCTGTTCTTACGCAGCCCGCCGCGATCCACACGGTGTCCTCCTTCGCCAACCGCGTCGGCGCGATCAAGTTCTTCGACGCGGGCGATGTGCAGGCCAACGGGTTCCAGATCGTCGAGGATGACCTGCCGGGGCAGACCTACACCGAAACCGGGGCGTCCTTCATGGGCTTCGCCGGGTCGGCGCTGCTCGGGCTGGCGGGGGAGAGGGACGCGCCCTATGGCATCGCCTTTACCGGAGACGGGTCCTTCATGATGAACCCGCAGATCCTGATTGATGCGGTGGAACATGGTGTGCGCGGGATGATCGCGCTGTTTGACAATCGGCGGATGGCGGCGATCACCGGGCTGCAATACGACCAGTATGGGCGCGAGTTCAAAACCAATGACTCCGTCGCGGTGGACTACGCCACGCTGGCCGGGGCCGTTTCCGGCGTGCGCTCGGTCTATGCGGGGACGACCAAGGCCAGCCTCAACGCCGCACTGGACAATGCCTTTTCCCATGACGGGCTGTCGCTTGTGCATATCCCGGTCTACGCGGGGCGCGATCCGATTGCATCCATGGGGGCCTATGGCTCCTGGAATGTCGGCAACTGGGTGGATGACGTCCAGGCGGCTTACCTGAACTCGAAGATTTGAGGGACACCATGTATCAAGATCTCGACCTCTATATCAAAGGGGAATGGCGCCCTGCGTCGGATGGCCAGACCAAACCGGTTACAGACCCCGCGACCGAGGACGCGCTTGGCACCATCGCCATGGCGACCGAGGCCGATGTGAACGCGGCGCTGGAGTCCGCGCGCGAGGGCTTCACCGTCTGGAAACGCACCGGAACGTGGGACCGCGCTGCCAAGATCCGCCGCGCGGCGGACCTGATCCGCGAGCGGGCGGATCAGATCGGCACGCTCATGTCGCTGGAAACCGGCAAGCCCAAGGCCGAGGCGCTTGGCGAAACCGGCGCGGCGGCGGATCAATTCGAGTGGTATTCCGAGGAAACCAAGCGTCTCTACGGCCAGATCATCGAGGCACGCACGCCCGACAGCCGCATGTCGGTGATCTACCAGCCCGTGGGCGTGGTTGCGGCCTTTTCCGCGTGGAACTTCCCCGCGCTTCTGCCCGCGCGCAAGATCGCGGCGGCGCTTGGGGCGGGCTGTTCGATCATCATCAAGCCTGCGGGTGAAACGCCTGCCTCTTGTGCCGCGCTGGTGCAGGCCTGCCATGATGCGGGCATTCCGCCGGGGGTGGTCAATTTCGTCACCGGTAATTCCGGTGCCATTGCGGAACAACTGATCCGGTCGCCTATCGTCAAGAAGGTCTCGGTCACCGGGTCGGTGCCTGTCGGCAAGCAGATCCTCGCACTTGCCGCTGAAGGGGTGAAGAAGGTCTCGATGGAGCTTGGCGGGCATGGTCCCGTCGTGGTCTTCAAGGATTTCGATCCCGTAAAGGCCGCCGAGGTCTGCGCGCCCACCAAGTTCCGCAATTGCGGGCAGGTCTGCATTTCGCCGACCCGCTTCTACGTGCACGAATCCCGCTATGAGGACTTCGCGGGCCGCTTCGCGGAAATCGCCAAGGGGCTGAAGATCGGCAACGGGCTGGAAGAGGGCGTTCAGGTCGGTCCGATGGCCAACCGTCGCGGGGTGGAGACCATCCGCAAGATGACCGAGGACGCCGTGTCGAAAGGCGCCGATCTGTTGGCCGGTGGCCGCGTGCCCGATGGCCGCAACCAGGGCTATTTCTTTGAGCCCACGGTTCTGGGCCGGGTGCCCGACGATGCCCTTGTCATGACCGAGGAACCCTTCGGCCCCATCGCGCCGATCACCACCTTCACCGATTACGACGAGGTGATGGAGCGCGCCAATGCGCTGCCCTTCGGGCTGGCGGGCTATGTGTTCACCAACGATCTCGGCCTTGCCACGCGCGCCTCAGAGGATCTGGAGCTTGGCATGGTCGGCGTGAACGAAATGCTGCTGGCCACCGCAGAGGCCCCGTTCGGCGGCATCAAGGAAAGCGGCATGGGGCGCGAGGGCGGGTCGCTTGGCGTCCATGACTACCTGAACCCCAAATACATCAAGACCAAGCTGCCGGAGTTGGGCGCATGAGCGACAAGAAGGACCAGGGCTTCGCCCGCGGGCTGACCAATTATGGCGACCGGGATTTCTCGGTCTACCTGCGCAACTCCTTTGCCGCCTCCATGGGCTATTCCAAGGAGGTGCTGAAGAAGCCCATCGTCGGCATCGCCAACAGCTTTTCCGGCTTCAACAACTGCCACCGCCATTTCCCCGAACTGGTGGAGGCGGTGAAGCGGGGCGTTCTTCTGGGTGGCGGTCTGCCGATCGAGTTTCCGACGATCTCCCTGGGCGAGGTCTACCTCAACCCCACCAGCCTCAAGTTCCGCAACCTCATGTCCATGGACACAGAAGAGATGATCCGCGCGCAACCGATGGATGCGGTGGTTCTGCTTGGCGGCTGCGACAAGACGGTGCCTGCGCAGCTGATGGGCGCGGCCTCGGCCGATCTGCCTGCCGTGCAACTGGTGGCCGGGCCGATGATGACCTCGCGCTATCAGGAAGAGCGGCTTGGCGCCTGCACCGATTGCCGCCGCTTCTGGGGCAAGTTCCGCGCGGGCGAGATCAACAAGACCCAGATCGACGATATCGAGGGGCGGCTGGCCACGACCTCGGGCACCTGCGCGGTGATGGGCACGGCCTCGACCATGGCCTGTATCGCCGAAACGCTCGGCATGTCGCTGCCCGGCACCGCAGCGATCCCGGCGGTCCATGCCGACCGGTTGCGCGCGGCAGAAGCCTCGGGCCTTGCGGCGGCGCGGATGATCGACCACCCGATCCGCCCAAGCGAGGTGATCACGGAAAAATCGGTCGAAAACGCGATGCGGATGCTTCTGGCCGTGGGCGGGTCAACAAATGCCATTGTCCACCTGACGGCGGTCGCCGGGCGGCTTGGCATCAAGATCTCGCTCGACCGCCTGAACGAGCTGTCGGACACCACGCCGGTTCTGGTCAATCTCAAGCCGGTGGGTCAGCACTACATGGAGGATTTCTTCTTTGCAGGCGGGGCAGGCGCCGTGCTGCGCGAGTTGAAACCGCTTTTGCATCTCGACACGCTGACGGTTGCGGGCACCACGCTTGGCGACCGGCTGGAGGAAGACCCCGGCTATGTCGACCATCGCATCATCGCCAAGGCCGAAGCACCGCTGGAACCCCAAGGCGGGCTTGTCGCGCTGTTCGGCAATCTCGCGCCCAGGGGCGCGATTCTGAAACGCTCCGCCGCCGATCCGACGCTTTTCGAGAAGGAAGGCCGCGCGGTCGTCTTCTCCTCGCTTGAAGATCTGGCGAACCGGGTGGATGACCCCGATCTCGACATCACCGAGGACGATTTCATGGTGTTGCAGAATGCCGGACCCAAAAGCGCCTCCGGCATGCCCGAGGCAGGCTACCTGCCGATCCCGAAAAAGCTGAGCGCCAAGGGCGTCAAGGACATGGTCCGCATCTCGGATGCGCGCATGTCGGGCACGGCGTTTGGCACCATCGTGCTGCATGTCGCGCCCGAGGCGTCCGTGGGCGGGCCGCTGGCGCTGGTGCGCGATGGCGACCGGATCCGCCTGTCGGTGGCCAACAAATCCATCGAGTTGCTGGTGGACGAGGACGAGCTTGCCCGCCGCCGTGCAGACTGGCAGCCGGTCAATGTCCCGCCCGAGAAACGGCGCGGCTATGACCGGCTCTATGCGGAAACCGTGCTTCAGGCCGATGCGGGATGCGATTTCGACTTCCTGCAACCGTTGGACGAAACAGGCGGCTGAGCGCCTGAACAGCATCGAACAACGTGCCCCAAGGCGGTGATCCTTGGGGGCGTTCTTTCCGTGGGGCAAGGATGGGGGATTGCCCCCATGCCCTCTGCTTGCAGGTTTGACTAGGCTCGGGTCAGACACAATGACTGATCCCGGAGCTCCTGATGATGACCCGCCTTCTTGCCGCTGCCCTGACCGCCTTGACCCTTTCGACTGCCGCCGCCCATGCCGAATGTCGGGTGATAGAATTCGCCCCCGGCACGAATTCCGCGCAGGTGCACGCAACCTCCTATCACGCGCTGACCGAGTGTTTCTTCCTTCGCGTGCGGCCCGGTCAGGTCGCGCATGTGCGCATCATCGGCGGAACGGATACCACCTTTGATACGCCCGAAACCGGCCCCGACCAGATCGACACGTCCTTCCTGCTGCAGTCCAATTGGCTGGAGGTCTATATCAGCAAGGGGTCCGCATACCCGGACCGGGAAAACGTGATCGTGGCGTTCACCATCGACTGAGCCGCTTGATCAGTCGCCCCAGATCGTGGCGAAGCTGGCTCAGGATCGGCCCGCCACGAGGCGCATCGCGCAGTGTGGTAAACCAGTGGTCCGGTGGGTTCTTCCCGCGCCGGGCCTTGTCCCATCTCAACGCGCGCAGAACCGCCTCAGCCTCTGGCGGCAGGCGGTCGGGGATCTCAAGACCGTTCAAAGTGGCCCAGACCCCGGTCCAGAGGCGGCCTACGGACCACGGGTTGTAGCCACCCCCGCCCAGGACCAGCAGGCGCGGAGCGTTCAGGTCCATGATTGCCCGGACCACGGCCCAGTGGGCGTTATTGGATAGTGTCAGGCGCGACAACGGGTCTTCCTCGACCGCGTCCGCGCCGCATTGCAGGACGATGGCGTCAGGGCGGAAGGCGTGCAGCGCGGGCAGGATCAGGCTGTCGCGGATCAGGGCCATTTCGCTATCATTCAGCCCGCGCGGCACCGGCAGGTTGAAGCAGTTGCCACCACCGTCGTCCGAGAGTGCCCCGGTGAAGGGCCAGCGGCGGTCCTCGTGCACCGAGATCAGCAGCGTGTCGGGATCGCCGGCAAAGCCATGTTCGACCCCGTCGCAGTGATGGGCGTCGATATCGACATAGGCGATGCGCTGCGCACCTGCGCGTCGCAGGGACAGCATCGCTAGAACCGGGTCGTTGAGATAGCAGAACCCGTTCGCCCGGTCGGGCAGGGCGTGGTGGGTGCCGCCGCCGGGATGGTAGATGACACCGCCACCGGCCAGCAGCTCGCCTGCCAGCAGGGATGCCCCTGCGGCGGTGGCGGGGCGGCGGAACATTTCGCCATAGACCGGGTTCGACACAGTGCCGATCCCATGGCGCTCGCGGGTCTCCGGGCTGACCTCTTGCCGTGCCTCGGCTTCTTGCAGGGCAGTCAGATAGTCGGATGTATGCCAGATCGTCAGCGCGGCGGGCTTGGCACGAGGGCTGTTTCGGTATTGGTCGGGTGGCAGCCAGCCCAAGGCGCGCGACAGGTCCATGACGGTCGACACGCGCGGCACACGCAGCGGATGATGCGCACCGTAAGAGGAATGCCGGTATATCTCGGAGCCGAAGAAAAGCGGCCAGGTTTCCCCGTCGGACGGGCCTTGCGGGGGATTGGTATCGGTCATGCGTGATTTTCCGGCCATTGTCCGAAAAGACTTCGCGCCCAATGGCCGCAATTCAAGCCCTTCTGTTTGCGATCCCGGAATTTCCGCTTAGATTGATGGCTGAGCAGCACCGTCACAACAAGAGGCACCCAAGCGCAGATGGGAAGCTTTCGAACATATCAAGCGCCCATGCGACTGGACGGCGCGGGAAAGCGCGAGCCGCGCATGCAGTTCGCCGCGCTTCCGTTCCGGCGCAGGAAGTCCGAGGTTGAAATCCTGCTGATGACCAGCCGCGATACCGGGCGCTGGATCATTCCCAAGGGCTGGCCGATGGATGGCAAGACCCCGGCCGAGGCTGCCGCACAGGAAGCGTGGGAGGAAGGCGGGTTGCGCGGGGTGATCAGTGAAACCTGCGCGGGGTTTTATTCCTACACCAAGTCGCTGCCGGACGATGGCCGGACCCCTTGCATCGTTGCCGTGTTTCCGCTGGAAGTGCGCAAGCTGGAGCGAGAGTTTCCCGAGGAAGGCATCCGCAAGCTGAAATGGTTTTCCCAACGCAAGGCCGCGGCCCGCGTCGATGAACCGGAATTGAAGAAAATCATTCGCAATTTCACTCCGGGAAAGTACTTGTGACGCCTCTGTGACGTTGCAGGGCTTGATTCTGCACCCGCGAAGATTACTGTTTCGAGATCATGATCCGCTATACGCTTAAATGCGCCGATGGCCACAGCTTTGACAGCTGGTTCAAATCCGCCGAAGCCTTCGAGGCGCTCGAAGGGCGCGGCATGCTGTCGTGTTCCGTCTGTGGCGGCGGCGCTGTGCAAAAGGCCATGATGGCGCCGGGCGTGGCGAAATCCGCCCCGCAGCGCGAGGGCACAGCACCGGTCAAGCTGTCTCAGCCGGACAACCCGATGGAAGAGGCTCTCAAGGCATTGCGCAAACATGTGGAGGAGAACTCCACCTATGTGGGCGGCAACTTTGCCAGCGAGGCGCGCAAGATCCATCTGGGCGAGGCCCCCGACCGGCTGATCCACGGCGAAGCCAAGCCGGAAGAGGCCAAGGCGCTGATCGAGGATGGCATTCCCGTCGCGCCCTTGCCGATCATCCCAAAGAGCCGGAGCACCTGACATGCGCGCAGTCGTGACCGGGGCGTCCCGTGGCATCGGATTGGAACTGGTCAGGGCACTGTCGGCGCGCGGCGATGAGGTTATGGGCACCTGCCGCGATGGTCAGACCCATGACGTCGGGGCGTGGCACGCACTGGATGTGACCGATCCGGGCGCGGTCGCGGCGTTGTCAGACGCGCATCCTGCCCCGGTCGATCTTTTGGTGTGCAACGCGGGCGTGTATCTGGACAAGCTGCACCAGATTGATGATGGCTTTCCGCCAGAGCTTTGGGCCGAGACCTTTGCCGTCAACGTGACCGGCGTGTTCCTGACGGTTCAGGCGTTGTTGCCGCAACTGCGCGCCGCGCCGGGCGCGAAGATCGCCATCATCGGGTCACAGATGGGCAGCGATACGCGCGCGCCGGGCGGGTCGTTCATTTACAGGGCGTCCAAGGCGGCGGCGCTGAACCTTGGGCGCAACCTGGCGGCGGAACTGCTGCCCGAGGGGATTGCCGTGGGCATCTATCATCCCGGTTGGGTTCAGACGGACATGGGCGGCACCGCGGCTGACATCACGGTGGCGGAGTCCGCAGCGGGGCTGTTGGCGCGCTTTGACGGCTTGTCTCTGGCCTCGACCGGCTGTTTCCTGACATGGGACGGGCGCGAGCACCCTTACTGAGCGGCCATCTCTGCCGGGCTGTCGCCTTCGACAAATTCGCGCAGTTCCGGGTCTTCCAGCTGCATTTCGATGGTGCGAAGCGCGCTGTCCAGCGTGGCGCGGTGCAATGCGGCCAGATCGCCATCCTGCAACATCTCGTCCATCCGTCCCTGCAGGTCGCCTGACCGGATCGACGCATCTTCACAGGAATTGAGATCGAACTTGTCCCAGTAGCCCAGGTCGATCCGGCTTTTGTCCTTGGAATTGGCGGTGCCGCGCAGGCGTTTGAGCAGAAATTCCTCGCGGCTCTTGATCGCGTAGTGGTTCATCTGCGCGAAATCATAGGCCACGATCTCTTTGTTGGACCGCCAGCCGCCACGCAGGTATTTCTCGCCCATGGGCTCGCCGCGGGCATTGACCCAGGTCACCTGGTCGGAGTGGATCTCGACCTTCTTTTCAAAGCGCGGGCGGTGAACGCCGAAATAGTCGAAACTGGCCGGGCGGAAGAGCGTCTTGAACCCCCAGACCAGCCCGCTTTCGGGGTCTTCGATGCGACAGGCGCGGGTGAACCGCTGAGTGACCGGTTCGGGCATCATGTGCCGCTGGCCGCCAGAGCCGAAGAGCCGCCAGTTGATTGACACGGCCTCGGTATAGTCCGGGCAGGCGTCGAGCAGCGCGTCAACGGTGCCATCGCCCACATGGACGTTCAGGAACTCATCCGCATCGGCAATCAGCACCCAGGACGCATCGCGCACCACATCCATCTGGTTGGCGCGAGAATAGGCCCGGCGCTGCGGGTCCATGCGGGGGCCGAGCGGGTTGTCGTAATGATGCACGATCCCCATTGCATCGAGCCTGTTCAGCAGCAGGTTGGTGCCATCGGTGCAGTCGTTGGAAAACAGAACGAAATCGTCAAAGCCCAGGTTGCGGTAATGGGCGATCCATTCCAGCAGATAGGGGCCTTCATTCTTCATGGTGGACAGCACCACCTTACGCCCGTTGCCGGGGAAAGGTTGCGACAGTTTGGGGCGGATAGCGGGGGCGGCGGGTTTGTCGTCTGGCATAGCAACAGGTTCCGGTTCGGATATAGCAGCCCCAGTTTCGTCGATCACATCTCCGGTCTTGCGGGCTTTCTGGATCAGCGCGATCAGCCGGGCGCGGGTTTCCGGGGCCAGGTTGGCGGCGGGGGGCTGTTCGGGTTCGGGTTGCTTGTCCTGCCTTTCACCGGTTTCGAGATCGACCCCGGTCATCTTGGCAAGCTCTTCCGCATCGGTGGCATCCTGCCGCTTTTCGGCATTCCGGATCCCGGTCGACCGCGCGATCATCTTGGCGATGGTCTTGTTGGGCACGCCATCGGCCTGCATCTTGCGCACAAGTTCCTGGGTGTCTTTCGGCAGATGCTGGGTGAACAGCACCTCGTCGAGCTGGTCAATCCGCACGGCGCCAGCTTCCCTCAGGCTTTCAACCCATTCGTCATACTCGCCGGTATGGCGTAGTTGATCGACACGGGCGGCGTGATAGGCCAGCGCCTTGTCCTGCAACTCGGCCAGTTTGGCGTCTTTCAGCATCTCTGCCATCAACGCCTTGACCTTGGGGGCGTGGCGCGCGGCGCTGACATTGGGTTCCTGCTCGTTCCGGTCGAAGATCGAGAAATAGGAGGCGTTATACTTGTCCTCCTTGTTGTTCACGTTGCCGCGCAGGCGGCGCAGCAGGTAGGCCTCATAGCTTTTGACCGCGTAGTGGTTCAGCTCGACGAAATCGTAGGACAGCGTCGGCCCGGTCGACCGCCAGCCGCTTTTCTTGAAGCTTTCGGTCATCGGCTTGCCGCCGCCATTCATCCATTTGAGCGCCAGCAGCTTCTCGACCTGCCCTTCCTTCGAGGCCTTGTGCTTGATCGAGGGACGGTGGATGCCGAATTTCATGTCGGGGAAGGGCCGCACCATCGACTTGACGCCCCATCCCTTGCGGAACCGGTCGGGCGCGCCGTGGGTATAGCTTTCGGTCACCAGACCGGGCCGCCAGTCCAGGATGTTGTTGGAGCCATAAAAGCGCCAGGTGATCATGATGCCTTCGGTGCCATCGGGCATGGCATCGACCAGTTCCTGAACGGTGCCGTCACCCAGTTTGATGTTGACGAATTCATCGGCATCCATCGTCAGAACCCAGTCTGACTCGCAGATCTCCGGGTTCTTGCCCGCCAGCCAAAGCGCGTGGGGCTGTGGTTTCTTGCCCTTCGGCACCTCGTTGCGGAAATGCTGGCAATAGCCCATCTCCTGCAACCGGATCAGCATGTCGTCGGTGCCGTCCTGGCAGTTGTTGGTGTAGACGCAGATGTTATCGAAGCCGATCAGGTGGTGATAGGCCACCCACTCCAGCAGGCAGTGACCTTCGTCCTTCATCATCGACAGGATCGTAAACCTGTGCTTCGGCATGAACTGCCCCCTGGGCGCGTGCCCGTTACTCGTATCCTCGTGCCGGTCCGTCTGGCGGGACCGGTCATTCGCGTTGTTGAGGATTAAAGCGCATATCGAGTGGAAATGCGAGGGGCAGCATGCGGTCGGTTCCAATTGGAACCATTTTTCCTGTCGCAAGAGGTGGGATGATCAATCTATCGTGATGAGCTAAAACTTTCCGTCGCGAAAAGTTGTGTGCGTAAATGCGCAGAACTCTCTGCCAGTTTCGCCGTTTTGGTCGGCTGAAACCGGGCCTATCTGCTTCCTCACAAGGCGGGTCGCACCGCCGCCACAACACCGCAAACAGACATATGACACTCGAAAGGAAAGACCCATGAAAACCCTCGCAATCACCGCTTCGCTCGTTGCCGCCCTGTCCGCACCGGCCTTCGCAAACGATACCCTTGCCGCTTCTGTCGGTGTGGAAGCAGGCCAGTATTCCTTGGCTGAACTGATCCAGCTGCGCGACGCATTGGAAGGCGATGACCGGGCCGCAGCAGCCTTCATTCTGAATGGAACTGCAAACCCCGTCGACGGATCGGTCGCCTATGAGGCCCGCCTGCGTCAGGCCGAGGAAGACGGCGACTTCGCCATCGCATCGTACCTGCGTAACAGCGGCTCGGAAGTGATCTCGACCCAGAGCTTTGCCATGAACGATACCGCCGCCCGCATCTTCGCGGAACTGGCTGCCGCCGACGACAACTAAGACCATGGCGGGCCGGATCGGCCTGCCCTGACCGCCCCATCCCTGACCGTCCCCCTGTTCCTGATCCGACCCTCCCCAAGCGGATCACCCATGGATGCGGTGCGGTGAACCGGTCCCGACGCGAAAGCGCCGGGGCCGGTTTGCGTTTCGAAGCCGGACCCGGATCAGCCTGTGGACAACACCGTGCGCGCCAAAGCCTCGACATAGTCATCGACCGTTCCGGCAGACATGCCGCAGCGCAGGCTGTCATGGTAGAGCATGCGAAGCAGCAGCTCGTCATGGCGGGTCAGTACGCCGAATTCCTCGTCATCATTGAAGATAGATGGCCACGCCTCGGGGCTGTCATTGGCAAGCCCCATACCTTGGGCCAGCTCCTCTTCAATACAGGACCGGCGCATCAAAGGCGGGTGTTCGGCGCGCACGATGGCGATGGCCTGCTGATAGCCATCGGCGGGATTGGCGCCGGGGATGGCCACGACCATGCAGAACGTATTGGGCCGCATCCGCAGGATCGCCCCCTGCGCTGCGCGGCTGAGCCCCGGTGCGATCTGCTGCAGGACCGAGCGGGCATTGGCGCGTTCCTCGTCATTGAGGATCAACACGTGAAAATTGGGGTTGGACCCAACAACGCGGATCGGGTGCCCGCTGGCCCGTTGCAGCCGTTGCGCCACGCTTTGCACCGTGGACAGGTCGCGCTGCTGTTGCGGTCCGCTTACGGACGGGCCGAAATGCACACCCAGGCGAATGGGCTGTTCCCACCGGCGCAGGGCCGATGCGCCCCCACCCTGAGCCATGCCGCCACCGCGAAGGGAATATTCCGACCGCATCGCAATCGCCATGAAGTTGCGCGCCAGGGTCTCTGCATCAATGCCGACGATCCGTCGTTCCTGCCGCAAGCGCCCCTGTGACACGAGCTGATGTTCCAGTTGCTGGTAGTAACTGGCCAGTTGGATGACTGATTGGTGCTGTGCCGATGCGCCCGTCGCCCCAAGGGCGCAGACCGCGCAAGCGGCGAGGCAAAGGATCAGTCGGGCAAGCGCGCCACATGCGGGCGTGTTGCGGGTAAAGATCATGTCTGTCTCCGGCACAGGTGTCGGGATCGGCACCGGCGAGCGATCCGGGCCTTTGAAAATCAGTGTTCTGGGGTGCTTTCAGACTGTCAACCGCTGAGCGGAAATTGTGAACGCACGGAAAAGCGGCCTGTCCGCTCGCAGCAATGCTAAACCGTTGGTGGAAATCGAGAAAAAGGATGATATCGGCGCAAACCGGTTTTCATCACTTTTTGGGGTTTCGCCGGAGAAACGTAGGCGGGAAAGAATCGGCGGGGTGCGGGTTATAGCGACGTCGTCACCCCGGCGCTTTGCAACTGGTGCAGACGCGCATAGGCCCCGCCCGCCTGCATCAACGCTTCATGAGTGCCCTGTTCCACAACCCGGCCCTTGTCCATCACGACGATCAGGTCGGCGTCACGGATGGTGGATAGGCGATGTGCGATCACCAGCGTTGTGCGCCCCTTGGACAGGCGTGAAAGCGCCTCACCCACCAATTTCTCGGATTGCGCATCCAGCGCCGAGGTCGGTTCATCGAGCAGCAGGATCGGCGCATCGCGCAGCATGGCGCGGGCGATGGTCACGCGCTGGCGCTGTCCGCCGGACAGCCCGGACCCGCGCGGACCGACGGGCGTGTCCAGCCCGAGGGGCAGGGTCTTGGCGAAGTCCAGAACGGACGCAGCGTCGGCAGCGGCGCGCACGTCTTCATCGCTGGCATCGAGCCGCCCGAGACGAATGTTCTGGGCAATGGTTTCGTCGAACAACGCCTCTGCCTGTCCCACGAGCGCGATGGAATCGCGCAGGCGTTCCAGATCAGCATCGGTCGTGGTGGTGCCGCCCAGTGTGATTTGCCCCGATACCGGGTCCACAAGGCGTGACAGCAATGCGAATACGGTGCTCTTCCCCGCGCCCGAAGGCCCGACAAGCGCGGTGGTCTTGCCCTCGGCGGCGGTGAAGCTCAGCCCTTGCAGAACCGGCGTGTCGCCATAGGCGAAATCGACCGCGTCGAACACCACATCGCCGGCGGCCAGCGGTTTGGGGGCAGCGGGCGTCAGGATGGTCGGGCGCGCCTCTAGCACTTCGTAAAGCCGGTCGAGCGAGGCCATGGCGGCCTGCACATTTCCGGCCAGAGCGGACAGCCGCCGCAGCGGATCGAAGACCAGCGCCAGCGCGGTAAAGAAGGACATGAACTGCCCCACGGTCTTGTCGCCCGACATGATCTGATGCCCGCCATAGATCAGCACCGCCATGAACCCGATGGCTGCGATAATGTCGATCAGCGCCGGGTTGGCGGCCTTGCCCCGTTCCGCCCGCAACTGCGCGGCAAGGAAGCCGTTCACTTCGCGATCAAAGCGGTTGGCTTCGTGGCGTTCCAGCCGGTTGACCTTGATGGATACGATGCCATGAAAGATCTCATCAAGTTGCGTCGAGAGGCGCGAGGCGGCTTCGCGGGCGGCGCGGGTGGTCTTTCGGATCAGCTTTTGCAGGAAGGTTAGCGGGAAGATCAGCAAGGGCACGCCCGCAAGCGCCAGAAGCGCCCATTGCCAGTCCGACCAGATCATGACGGCCAGCAGCGAAATGACCGAAATCGTGTCACGCCCGAGCGTCATCAGCGTGGCGCTGGCCAGTCCTTGCAGCGCCAGCGTGTCGCCGCGCACCCGTTCAATCAGCGCGCCCGGCGCGTTGTCCTGAAAGTACCGCGCGTCCAGTCCCAGCAGATGTGCCAGCAGCCGCGATTGCAGATTGGTGGTCACGCGCAGGCCGACCGTGACGATCAGCACCCGTTGCCCGAAGCCTGAAATTGCGCGCAGGATGAAAACGCCCGAGATCGCCATGGCGACCCAGGTGACCGCACCGGCGTCGCCCGCGACGAAGACCTCGTCGAACAGTGGCTGGATCAGGTAAGATATCGCGCCAAGCGATCCGCCTTCGATCACCATTAGCAGGAAGGCCACGACCAGCAGCGGCCAGAACTGCACCACGTGGTCCCGCCAAAGGCGGATCAGAAGGTTTGTCTTGGGCTCATTCACGGCGCAATACCCAGTCCAGCAATTGGTTTCCGCCTCGGGTCTCGGTGAATCGAGCGGTCAGCGTTTCGGGATCATAGACCGTGTCGACCCAGTCCAGAAAGCCGATGCCCGTCTTGCGGCGGGCATCCGCGTAGGCGGCAACAAACGCATCCAGAATGCCCGTTCGGGTGAACCGGAAATGTGCGTGTTTCCAAGACAGCTGCTGCGCGGCGTCGTCTGGCCCGGTTCCGTTGGACAGAAGATAAAGCACAGAGGCCAACCCGGCCCGATCGGCCCCCGATTTGCAGTGCATCAGCATCGGCTGTTCGGCTGTCTGCATCAGCGCCAGCGCTGTGTGGATCTCCTCTCGGGTCGGGGCGGTGTTGGAACTGAGCCGACCGTTCAGCAGGGTGATGCCATGGCGGGCACAGGCTTCGACCTCCAGCAGATAGCTGCCCCAGTGGTTGACGCCGCGAAAGTTCAGGATCGTGCGGATGCCCATATCCGCGAGCACGGCCACCCGTTCAGGCGAGGGCTGGTTCGATCGCCAGACGCCCGGCGCGATTTCACGGGCATTCGTCCAGAACCGCCGGACGAAACCATGATCCAGCACATTCATGTCATAGCGCGCGGCCGCGCGCGCCCCGGGGGCATCCAGATCCGCCGACCAACCTGAACGCCAACGGGCCAGCGCTGCTCGGCGGCGGGCGCGGCGATTGCGCAGGGCTGTCTTGAGGGCGGGGATCACGGGGGCAGGTGCCTCGGGCTGTTTCAGGTAGAGGGCTGATTACGCTGGACAGAGCCGTTTCACAAGCGCGTCACGGCAACAGCAACAGCCAGCCGGAGGCCGTCAGCACCGTGGCCGCAGTGCCGATCAGCACGGCAGAGGCCGCGACCCGCCGCGCCGCGCCATACATATTGGCGAAGAGATAGGCGTTGACGCCCGGGGCCATGGACGCGGTCAGGACCGCGCTGCGCAGCTGATCGGTGGTCAGATCGGTGACCACCTGCCCCATGCAATAGGCGATGGCGGGGTGAACCAGCAGCGACAGGCCGCAGACAAAGGCAATCACCTTGGCATCGCCCTCGGGCCGGTAGCGATAAAGCACCCCCCCAAGGCCAAAAAGCGCGGCAGGCAGCGCGGCGCGGATCATCAGGTCGAGCGCGTCGCCGACGACTCCGGGCATTTCAAGGCCGCTCAGATTGGCGGCAAAGCCCAGAAGGATGCCGATCATAAGCGCGTTGCTGAACACCGCCTTGCCGACCGTGGTGACCAGCCGCAGCGGGTCCCGGCTGGTGGCCGTGGCGATTTCCATCGTGGTGATGCCGAGCACGTAGCAAAACGGCGCATGGATCGCGACAATCGCATAGTTCGGAACCAGCGCGTCGATGCCGTAAGCCCGTTCGGTGATGGGCAGGCCCAGAAGCACCGAATTTGCAAAGAGCGCCACGAAGCCGATTGCGATACTGTCTGCCATGCTGCGCCCGAACACAAAGCGCGCGCCAAGAATGCCCAGGACAAAGACGGTCGTGGACCCCGTGTAGTAGGACAGCAGCAGCCGCCAGTCGAAGCCTTGTCCAAGGTCCAGCGTCGAGATCGCGGTAAAGAGCAGGCAGGGTATCGCGAATTTCTGGGTGAAGACCATCAGCCCATCGACGCCCGCATCGGAAAACAGCCCCCGCCAGACGGCGATATACCCGGCCCCCAGAACAAGAAAGACCGGCAGCACAATGTCGAGAAGGGCGGTCATTCAGACCTCGTATCGGATCACCAGCCCGTCATGGGCGGGGGTGATATGATCGGGCGTTTCATTCGCAACGGTTTGGTAGTCGAGATCGATATGCATATTGGTCAGCACCGCGCGGCGGGGGGCAGCGCGCTCGATCCAGCCGAGGGTCTTGTCCAGATGCGCGTGGCTGGGGTGTGGCGTGCGGCGCAGGGCGTCGACGATCCAGCAATCGAGGCCTTGCAGGGCGGGCCAGGTCGCCTCCGGGATATCGGAGACATCGGGCAGATAGGCCAGGTCGCCAATGCGAAACCCCAGACTGTCGATATTGCCATGTTCCACCTCGAACGGGGTCAGGCGGATCGGGCCGCCGGGGCCGTCGATCTCGATCTCGCCGTCGATGGAACAAAGATCGAGGATCGGCGGATAGGCCGAGCCTTCGGGTTGCACGAAGGCATAGCCGAAGCGGCTGAGCAGGTCGTTTTGCGTGGCCCCATCGGCATAGACCCGGATGCGCTGGCGCATGTTGAAGACGATCATGCGCAGGTCGTCGATCCCGTGCACATGGTCGGCATGGCCGTGGGAATAGACGACGCCATGCAGTTCGCCCACACCTGCGTCCAGCAGCTGAGACCGCAGGTCGGGCGAGGTGTCGATCAGAACGCGCGTAATGCCTGCGTCGGTTTCGCGTTCGATCAGCATTGAACAGCGACGGCGGCGGTTTTTCGGGTTCTCCGGGTCGCAATCGCCCCAATGGCCGCCAAGCCGGGGCACCCCGCCGGACGATCCGCAGCCCAGAATGGTAAAGCGCAGCTCGGCCATCAGGCGGCTTGCCTCCAATCCTTGGCCTTCCAGAACAGGCGGTCGAAATTGGCGGTGGTCTGGGCGAAGAACTCCGCTTCGCTCATGCCAAAGGTTTCTGCCGCGCGCTTGGCGGTGTGGAAGGTGTAGGCCGGTTCATTGCGCTTGCCGCGATAGGGCGGGGGGGCGAGGTAGGGCGCGTCGGTTTCCACAAGGATGCGGTCCACCGGCGCGGCCGCGAAGATATCGCGCAGGTCGGAGGAGCGTGGGAAGGCGGTGATCCCCGACATGGACAGGTAGAAGCCAAGCCCAAGCGCCGTTTCTGCCAAAGCGGGCGACGAGGTGAAGCAGTGCATCACGCAGGAAAACGCGCCTGCCGCGTGTTCTTCCGTCAGGATGCGGGCCATGTCGTCATCGGCATCGCGCGAATGGATGATGAGCGGCAGGCCGGTCTGGCGCGCGGCCTCGATATGCAGGCGAAGGCTGACCTGCTGCACCTCTGCGCTCTCAGCGGTGTAGTGGTAATCGAGCCCGGTTTCGCCGATACCCACGAATTTGGGATGTTGCGCCAGCGCCACCAGCTGCTCAACCGTGGCCATGGGTTCATCCGCGGCGCTCATCGGGTGGGTGCCAGCGGCCCAAAACACCGGCGCATGGGCGTCGGCGATGGCCTGTACCTGGGGTACGTTGCGCAGCTTGGTGCAAATCGTCACCATGCGCGTGACGCCCTGATCGACCGCGCGGCTGATCACCTCTGGCAGTTCCTCCGCGAAATCGGGGAAATCGAGGTGGCAATGGCTGTCGACAATATCCGGCAGGTCACTCATCAAGTGTCGTCCTTTGTGCCTTCCCGTGGATGGATCAGAGGGGCAGGCGCTCGGCGGTGCTGCCAATCCGCAGACACATATCAAGGAGAAGCGCGGCAGGGTCAAGGTTGACCGCCTTGCCGCGCCGGGCACGCGAGGTCAGGTCCGCCGACAGGTCAGCCCAGGCCCGGCCTGCCTGCATATTGGGCGCAAGGCGGGTCAGAAGATCGGCCTCGCCCGGCAGGATTTCCTGCGGGGTTTGGCCAGTGGCCCCGGTGCGGGCCAGCCGCGACATCATCCGGTCGATCATGTCGAGCGTCAGGTCAAACCGCGCCTCGGCCCCGCGCGCGCCGCCGCTGTCGGCGAGCTTGGTCGCGCGGCTGCGGTCCATGCGGGGCAGGGTGGCAAACAGCTCCATGATCTCGGCGTAAAGCGTCAGGCCCTCTTGCTGGATCAGCGCCACCGCCTCGCCCGCCGATCCTGCGGCCAGTTCGGCCAGCGCGGTGCTGTCCGCCGCCTCGATCCCGGCCTGCTGCAAGGCGCGGCCCATATCCTCGGGTCCAAGCGTGCCAAGCGTCAGGGTGCGGCAGCGCGACCGGATGGTGGGCAGCAGGCGCGAGGGCTGATGCGAGACCAGCAGCAGCGTAGCGTTCTTCGGTGGCTCTTCCAGCATCTTGAGAAGCGCATTGGCGGCGTTCTGGTTCATCTCCTCGGCGGCATCGACGATGACCACGCGGCGGCCATTGCCCCCGGCGGACAGCCCGAAGAAATCCTTCATCTTGCGGACCTCATCGACCGTGATCATGGTCTTGAGCCGCTTTTTCTCATGATCCCAGGGGCGGCGGATCAGGCACAGCCCCGGCTCCGACAGCGCATGAATGCGATGCGCGACGGGGTTCTCGGGCGAGATATCCAAGCGGTCGGGCGGGGGCGGCGCGCCGAACAGCGCGTCACCGTCATCCATGGGCGTGGCCAGCAGGAAGCGCGCAATGCGCCAAGCCAGTGTCGCTTTGCCGATGCCCTTTGGTCCGGTGATCAGCCATGCATGATGCATCCGCCCGGAGTTGTAGGCCTCCAGGAACGCCTGTTCGGCCTTGTCGTGACCATAAAGGTCATGCGCCTCACGCGGATGCGGGGCCCCTTCGGCGCGGTCGGCTTCGGGCAGGTCATCGGCTTCGCCCAGAGTTTTCATGCCAGCGCCGCCTGAACGGTGGCCAGCACATCGGCCGCCACAACCTCCTGAGGCCGATCGCCGTCGATCACGCGGAAGCGATCGGCAAATTCTTCGGCAAGCGAAAGGAACCCCGCACGCATGCGTTCCTGCAGTTCCAGCCCGAAATCCTCGAACCTCTCCTCGGTTCCGTTGCGGCCCTTGGCGCGGGCCAGTCCCTTGGCCGGGTCCATGTCGATCAGCAGCGTCAGGTCCGGTTCACGCCCGATCATCAGGGAATGCAGCGCATCCACCTGTGCGCGCAGATCGCCCCGCGACAGGCCCTGATACATGCGGGTGCTGTCGGCGAAACGGTCGCAGATCACCACTTTCCCGGCAGCCAGAGCGGGCAGGATCGTGCGTTCCAGATGGTCGCGGCGCGCGGCGGTAAAAAGCAGGATCTCGGTTTCCGCCGACCAGCGGTCCGGGTCGCCTTCCAACACCAGCGCACGGATTTCTTCAGCCCCCGGTGAGCCACCGGGTTCGCGTGTCAGAACCGTGTCGCGGCCCATTGCGCGCAGGGCATCGGACAGCAGTCGCGCCTGAGTGCTCTTGCCCGATCCGTCGATGCCTTCAAGGGAAATGAACATCAGCCGGCCAGAGGATCGCCGCCGCCGAAGACCATCTGCATGACCTGTTCGAAGGCGGTGCGCAGCCGCAGCCTGATCCCGGCGGTGCCCACATCCTGCGTGGCCAGCAATGGCACGCGGCGTTCCTCCATATCGGGCACGCGGATGACCAGCTCCCCCAGTTCCTGGCCCGCCACGATAGGGGCCTGAATGGGGCCGGTATAGATCACCTCTGCCTCCATCTCGCTGTCCAGAAGCGCAGGCAGCAGCATGGTGACGGTTTCGGCGGCGGCCAAGCCAACACTGGCGGCATCGCCAAGGAAAACCTCGGCCTGCGCCACTTCGGTGCCTTCGGTCACAACTTCGCGTTCGGCGAACTGCCGGAAGGCCCAGTTAACGATGCGTTCGCTTTCGCGCGCCCGTGCCTCGGCGCTGCCAAGACCAGAGATCACGAAGGTTACCCGCCGATTACCCTGTACTGCGGAGCCAACCAGCCCATAGCCCGCCTCTTGGGTGTGGCCGGTCTTCAGACCATCCGCACCGATCCCCAGCCCAAGCAGCGGGTTGCGGTTGAAGCGGTTGTCGGGCGCGCGCCCGTCGAACGCGAACTCACGGACATTGAAATAATGGTAATACTGCGGAAACTCGGTGATCAGCCGTTCCGCCAGAATGCCCAGATCGCGGGCGGACATCACGTGGCCCGGCTCTGGCCAGCCATTGGAATTGCGGAAGGTGGAGTTCATCATCCCCAATTGCCGGGCACGCTGCGTCATCAGCTCGGCAAATCCCGCTTCCGTGCCATCCGGCGACAGCGCCTCGGCCAGAACCGCCGTCGCGTCATTGCCCGATAGCACGATGACGCCAAGGATCAGATCCTCGACGCTGACCCGGTCTCGGGTGTTTAGAAACATGGTCGAGCCGCCGTAATCCATTGCGTGCTGGCTGACCGGCAGCATTGTATCAAGCGCTAGCCGCCCGTCCTCCAACGCCTCGAACACCATGTTCAGCGTCATCAGCTTGGACATCGAGGCCGGCGGCAGGGGCACGTCGGCATTGAGATCCAGCAGAACCTGTCCGGTATTGTGGTCGATCACATAGGCGGCATTAGCCTCGGTCTCGAACGCGGCCGCGGGCAGGGCCAATAGCCCGAGAAGGAAGACGATGACGAGGTGAAGCCGGGCGAACATGGGTCCTCTTTGATCAGGTCAGTTGGTGACGAAATAGGCGTCGGTAAAGCCAAGCCCGCGCACGGTTTCGCGCATCCGGTTGCGCTCGGCGCTGGTCTGGGCGGGGCCGATCACGACGCGCCAGAAGGTGCGGCCGCTGCTGGATTGCTCATGCACAATGGGCGAAAGGTCGGCGTCGCGCATCATCTGGGCGGTGCGGTTGGCATTGGCCTCGACGCTGAAAATGCCGATCTGGATATAGGGCCGGTCCAGGCTGCTGGTCTGCGGG
>NZ_MNBL01000002.1 GCF_001879695.1 Nioella sediminis | reverse complement strand
AATTCCACGGCGGGCCCCGGCCACTTCTATGTGACCAAGAAGAATGCACGCACCATGACCGAGAAAATGACCGTACGGAAATATGACCCGGTCGTGCGCAAGCACGTGGAATACAAGGAAGGCAAGATCAAGTGATCTGACCCTGTCCAGGTAAGTCTTAGAACCGGGCCGCGCTGAAACCAGTCGCGGCCCGGTTTCTTTTTGGAGAAGGACCATGGCTGAACACATGCGCCTCCGCAGGAGCGTTGCGACCGATCTGGAGCCGCTGAACCGGCTGCTCATGGACAGCCATCCGGCGTTGCTGGCGGCTGACTACGCGCCGGATCTGTTGGACCGCGCCCTGCCGTTGATCGCCCGCGCCAATCCGGGCCTTCTGGTGTCAGGCAGCTACTACCTTGCAGAGCCCGAGGATGGTGGCGCTCCGCTTGCGGCAGGCGGCTGGACGGTGGAAAGCCCGCATCAGGCGGAACCGACCAGCACGGGCCATATCCGTCACGTGGTGACACATCCGCAGGCCACGCGGCAGGGGCTTGCGGCGGCGATCATGCGCCGATCTTTCGAGGAAGCGCGAGCCGCAGGGCTGACGCAACTGGTGGCCCTGTCAACGCTGACCGCCGTTCGCTTCTACGCGGCCATGGGCTTTGCGGTGGAGCGGGAGGAGGTCATTGCCATGGCCCCGGATGTCAGCTTTCCTGCGGTGCGGATGATCCGGACGTTGTAAGCGGCGTTTCCAGCAGAGGCGGGACAAGGGCCTCGGCCCAGTGCTGATAGGCGCGGGGCGAGGGGTGGAAGCCATCTTCGGCCATCAGGTCCCGCGTCAGGGCCATGGTGAAGGGCAGATAGAGATGCCCCGCGCGCTCTGCCTGCTGTTGCAGCCGCTGTTCCAGCCGCGCGGCCCGTTTCCCGAGGATCCATCGCAGGGGATTGGGCAGCAGGTGGAATTGCGCGAGCGGCGGGATACCGGTGATGATCAGCTTTTGGGCATCGAACCGGTCGGACAAGGTCCGTGCGATCTGCGCCCGGTCGGCAAGGATGCGCGTCAGCGGAGCGAAGCTGGTCACGTCATTGACCCCTAGAACCAGTAACACGATGTCGAAGTGCTGCCGGGGTAGGGTCTCCAACCGGGTCAGCGTGCTGCGGCTGGTGGCGCCGGTCCTCGCCTCCAACTGCCAGATAAGGCGGCGATTCGGGGAAAGCGCGGTGGCAAGCTGGCCGCTCAGTGCCTCCTCCTGATGCGTGGTCCCCACCCCGGCGGCAGAGCTGTCGCCAAGGATCAGCAGGCGCAAATCAGGCCCTCGACCGAGCTCACCGCGTCGTGGGCCGGGCGGTTCCGGCAGGCGCAGCGCACGGGCGCGCAGCCGCAGGGCCTGGGCAATCAGGAGAGGCGACAGAAGCGGGGCAAGCAGGCAATCCATGATGTGCAGGATAGGGGCAGGGCGGCGCAAGGGAACCGGCGACATGGCGTCAGGGGGCAAAGAAAAAGGCCGGGGATGATCCCCGGCCTCAAATCGCGTCGTCAGGAGTGGCGTTATTCCTGAGAGCCCATGAACATCAGCAGGAACTGGAACATGTTCAGGAAGCTGATGTAGAGGCTGAGCGCGCCATCGATGGCGGCTTTTTCCAGCCATTCCTGATCGCCATGCATGGCGTGGGCCACATAGGTGTTCTTGATGTCCTGCGTGTAGAAGGCGGTCAGGCCCGCGAAGATCAATACGCCGATGGCCGAAATGGCGAACATCATCGCAGGCGACTGCAGGAAGATGTTCACGATCATCGCGATCAGCAGCCCGATCACACCCATCATCAGGAAGGTGCCCATGCCCGACAGGTTGCGCTTCGTCGTGTAGCCATAAAGGCTGAGCGAGGCGAAGGCGATTGCGGTCACCAGGAAGGTCTGCACGATCGAGTAATCGGTGTAGACGAGGAAGATCGAGCTCATCGACACGCCGATCGCAGCGGCGAAGACGAAGAAGCCGAACGACACCGCGGCAGCCGAACCGCGGCTCATCAAGGCGCCCCAGCCGAAGAACAGGAAGGCCAGCGGGCCGAACATCACAACCCATTTCAGCGGGCTGAGATAGATCGCCTCACCCACGCCAGAGAGGTATTCGCCTTCACGCAGCATGTAGGTTGCGCCAACGGGATCGGTGGTCACGGCAAGGCCCGCGATGGCCCAAGCAGCAAGCGCTGTAATGAGCATGCCGATGGACATGGTCGCGTAGACCTTGTTCATGTGGGCGCGCAGGCCCGCGTCGATCTGTGCGGCGCTGACGCCACCGGCTCCGGCGCGGATCGTGTCGAATTGTGCCATCTGGTCCTCCGAAGAAAGGCATATGTTTCGTGGCGGGTACGCAAAACGCCCCGCCTTACCTGACAATATCGGTAAGACAGGGCGCTATTTCAAGCATTGCCGGACAGGGAGAGTCGTCTTTTTTCGGCAAATGGGCCGGGCCGGTTCTCAGACCAGCCAGCTTTGCGGCACGTCCCAGACCGGGCGCGCGGATTCGCGGGCCACATCCGCGCGGGTCAGGCCAAGATCGCGGCGGGCATTGGCATCCAGACGTTCCAGCGCGCGGCGCTGGCGCCATGCGGCCACAGCGGCGCGGAAGAATGCGATGCCGGAGGTGCGGCGCGGGGCGGAGACGGCGAAGCGGGCGAGCGTGTGGGCCATGGGATGTTCCATTTCGTGATAGTCGGCGTTTGTCATATTTCGATGGTTGATAGATAGTCGCGCTATGTGCATTATGAAAATGAATGTTTTTGAATGCTGTCATCACAAGGATTGATGAAATGCGCAATCTCGACATGACCGCCCTGCGCGCCTTCGTCACCGTGGCCGATGCGGGGGGGGTCACCAAGGCCAGCGGCCTGCTGAACCTGACGCAATCGGCTGTGTCGATGCAGCTCAAGCGATTGGAGGAAAGCGTTGGCGTGTCCCTTCTGGACAGGTCGGCGCGCAAGATGGCGCTGACCAATTCCGGCGAACAGATGCTCAGCTATGCGCGTCGGATGCTTGCCCTCAATGATGAAGTCCTGGCGCGGCTGACATCGCGGGACTACGAGGGCGAGTTGTTTCTCGGGGTGCCACACGACATCGTCTATCCCGCCATTCCGCAGGTGCTGCACCGCTTCAACGCGGCCTTCCCGAGGATGAAGGTGCAACTTGTCAGCTCCTACACCTCGCGGCTGCGCCGGATGCTGGAACGCGGCGAGGTGCATCTGGCGCTGACCACCGAATCGTCATTGGACAGCGGTGGAGAGACCTTGCAGGAACGCCCGCTGGTCTGGGTGGGGGCGATCAAGGGCAATGAATGGCGGCAGCGTCCCTTGCGGCTGGCCTTCGAGCAACTGTGCATCTTCCGCAAACCGGTACAGGAGGCACTGGATAACGCCGGGATCAGCTGGGAGATGGCGGTGGAAAGCGACAATTCCCGCACGGTAGAGGCGTCGATCAGCGCCGATCTGGCGGTGCATGCCTGTGTCGAAGGGGCGGAGCCGCCCTATGTGGAACGCATCCATCACCACGGTGCCTTGCCGGATCTGCCGTCGATCAAGATCAACATGTACGGCGCGGAACTGGCCAAGGAGGAACCCGTGCAGGCGCTGGCCGAGATGGTGCGGCAGGCCTACCGGGCGATGTGACGTCTCTGGCGCGGTGCGACGCCAAGCGTCTCGCGGTCACACAGGTAGGTGTCCAGCCGGGTGCTGGCCATCGGGCCATCACCGTTGAGCTGTTGCACCAATAGCCGCGCTGCCATGCGCCCCATATCGCGATGCGGGACGTGGACGGTGGTCAGGGGCGGATCGACCAGTTGCGCAAGTTCGATATCGTCGAACCCGGTGATCGACACGTCGTCCGGCACCGACAACCCCATCTGACGCGCCGCGCGAAGGGCGCCCACGGCCAGCACGTCATTGCCGCACATCACGGCGGTCGGCGGATCTGGACAGTCCATAACCTGCCGAAAGGCGGCGGCGCCGTTCTCGATGGAATAGGGGGTCTCGTGCAGCGCCATTGCGTCGGCTGGCAGACCATGCGCTGCCATCGCCTCGCGGATGCCCTGCACCCGTTCGCTGGCACGGTCATTGGAATCGCAGGGGGCCGAGATGACGCCGATCCGCCGGTGGCCCTTGGCGATCACCAGTTCCGCCATCTCGCGCATGGCGGCGCGGTTGTCGAAACCGATGGAGGGTTGCGGCTTGTCGGGGTCATAGACCCAAGCCACCAGCACCGGCACCGAGCGCGCCTCCAGAAAATCCAGCGTCCCCTGGCTGCGATGGTGACCGATCAGCAAAAGCGCGTCGGCCCCCCGTGCGCACAGGGTGCGGATCTGCTCCCGTTCCACATCCTCGCTATAGGAAGAACTGGCGACCAGCAGGGTCATGCCATGCAGCCCAAGCTCTTCTTGAAAGGCCTGAAGCCCGCGCGCGAAGATCGCGTTTTCCATCGTCGGAATGATCGCGCCGATGGTATTGGTGCGTTTCGCGGCCAGGGCCCGTGCCCCGAAATTGGGCGCGTATCCCAACTGATCCACCGCCGACATCACCCTGTCGCGCGTGCTTTTCACCACCCGGTCGGGCGTGTTCAGGCAGCGCGACACCGTCGCCGTCGACACACCTGCCAGTCGGGCGACATCTTCCAGCGTGGGAACGGGGCGCGGGGCCTGAGGGGCCTTGGCGGTCATATCTCGGTCAGTGCCTTTGGTCTCGTTATGTCGGCTGTCTTTACCCGCTACGATACGGTGCTGCGAGGGTAAAGCACAAGTGTAAGCGCTTGCACGATGCCGTGTAAGCGCTTACACTGATCTCGAATCGGCCCTTTTGCCGAGTTCGGGAGGAACCATGGTCTTCGCAATTTCAGCAGTCTTGTTTCTGATCTTCCTTGCCAATGTCGTGCTCGGCGCTTTCGCCAATGCCGCGTTCATGGGCGATGTGGCTGAAATGATCGTCCTCTTCCTGACATCCATCACGTTCGTGTCCGGCATTCTGAAGGCAGAGGCCCGGCGCAACGCTGACGAATAAGACCGCGAAACTAAGGGAGGAAGCGGAATGGACTTCAAAGACAAGCAGGAGCTGAAATCGGCCGAACGGCGGAATTTCCTCAAGCTGGCAGGGACCGGTGGCTTTACCGCTGCAATGGTTGCCGGGGCAGGGGGCGTTCTGTGGTCCGATCAGGCCGTCGCACAAACCGCGCAGGAGGAGCGCGAGCGTGAGGATGCCGCCGATCACATCATGACGCTGGCCACCGCTTACGTGCTTGGCGCGTCGCGCAGCTATCCGATCATGCAGCTGGACCTGAAGGAAAACATCCAGAACATGACCAACGGCAAGGTCTATGTGCGTTTGGCCCCCGGTGGTCAGCTTGGTGCCGGTGGTGCGCTGGTTCAGGCGGTGCAGGGCGGCACCATTCAGTGTGCGCAGCATTCGCTGTCCAACTTCGCCCCCTTCGCCAGCGTGGTCGACCTGATCAACCTGCCGTATTTCTGTGGTTCCAACCAGCGGTTCACCAACCTCACCAGCTCCGAGGCGTGGAAGGCCGAAGTGGACCCGCGCATCGCGCAGGCCGGCTTCAAGTCGCTGTTCTACATCGTGATCGACCCGCGTGTTGTCGCGGTCCGTCGCGGCGGCGATGCCATCATCACCCCCGCCGATATGGAAGGAGTCAAGTTCCGCGTTCCCGGCTCTGCCATGCTGCAGCAGTATTACCGCATGGTCGGCGCCAACCCGACCCCGGTGGCCTGGGGCGAAACCCCGTCCGCGATCCGTCAGGGCGTGGCCGATGCGCTCGACCCGTCGGTCGGCGCGCTGCATGTCTTCGGCTTCGGCGAGATCCTCAGCCACGTGACCTTCACCCAGGCGGTGCCGGACAGTCAGGTCTATTCGATCAACCTCGAATGGTTCAACTCGCTGCCTGCCGATGTGCAGGAAGGCATTGAATTCGCAGGGGAGATCACCCAAGCCCAGAACCTCGCCAAGGTTCCGGCGGCGCGGTCCTACGCAATGGCGCAGCTGATTGCCAACGGTGTGGAGTTCCACTCGCTCAGCGATGACCAGCTTGCCGAATGGCAAGAGGTCGGTGGCTACCAGCGCAGCGAATGGGACGAGTTCAAGATGGAACTTGCCGGATCCATGGAAACCTTCGCACGCCTCGAAGAGGCCGCAGGCACCATGGGCCGCTACTACGTGCACGACGCGTAAGACCAAACCCGGACCGGCGCGCAAGCGGTGCGCCGGTCCTTATCCCAACTCCCACAGCATGTGACGAGATGGAGCCGGCAAGCCGGGTGGAGGGGCCATGTCCAGACTGTATGAAGCCATAGACAGGAACGCGGAGCGCTGGCTCCTGCTTGTTTTCTACGTGATGCTGGTCGTCACCATGGCCATCGAGGTGCTGCGGCGGGAAATCCTGTCCTATTCCTCGATCTGGGGCGAAGAAATCGTCCGCTATTCCTTCATCTATCTCGCCTGGATCGGGGCCGCCGCTGCCGTGCGCGAACGCGGGCATATCCGCATCGACGTGATCATGAATTACGTCGGACCAAGGGTGAAGGCATTGCTCTACATCTTCGGCGACATTGTCATGTTCGGTGTCTCCGTGATCGCGCTCTACTGGTCATGGGAGGCGGTGCATGTGTCCTGGGTCTTCGGCTCGGTCACGCATGGTCTGCGCATCGGCTATTACTTCTTCCTTTTCGCCGTACCCTTCGGCTTCGCCCTGGTCATCTTCCGGCTGGTGCAGTCGTTCCTTCGTGACATCTCCGACCTTCGCAACGGCAGGCCCGTTTACGAAGGCGACAAACTCTTCGATTAAGGGAGGACTCGCACCATGATGTGGCAAGCCCTGCAAGAAACCTCCCTTCAGCTTGGATGGGATTTCTACGGCCCCGTACTTATCTTCGTCGTTCTGGTCGCCCTTGCGGTGCCCGTTTGGGCCTCGATCGGGGTCTCGACGATCCTCATGCTGGTCTGGTCCGGCGCGCTGCCGCTCAGCCTGTTGGGGGAAAAGCTGTTCAGCGGCATCGACGCCTTCGCGCTGACCGCCGTGCCCCTGTTTATCCTGACCGGGGACGTGCTGGTGCGCACCGGGCTTTCCCGAAAATTCCTCGACGTGGCCGAGGCGCTGACCTGTTGGGCGAAGGGCGGCTTCGGATCGGCCACCGTTCTGGTCTGCGGCATGTTCGCGGCGATCTCGGGTTCCGACGCCGCAGGGGCCGCCGCCGTGGGCCGGATGACCATCGACCGGCTGGTCGAAAGCGGATACCCGCGCCCCTATGCCTGTGCGCTTGTCGCGGCGGGGGCCTGTACCGGCATCCTCATTCCGCCCTCGATCGCCTATATCATCATCGGCCTCGTCCTGGGTATAGCCGTCTCGACCTTGTTCCTTGCCGCCCTCATTCCCGGCATTCTGATCCTGCTGTCGATCCTTGCGACCAACGTTGTCATGAACCGCCTCAACGGTTGGGAAGGCGGCGGCATCATGACGCCTGCGGAATGGCGTGCGAACCTGTGGCGGACGATCAAGTCCGGCTGGTACGCCTTCCTTGTGCCCGGCATCATCTTCTATGGCATCTTCTCGGGTCGTCTGACACCGACCGAAGCGGGTGCCGTGGCCGTGGTTGTCACCATCGTCATGGGCTTCATCCTCGGCACGCTGAAACTGTCGGATTTCCCGGCGATGCTGGTCAGCTCCGCCAAGGTGAACGGTGTCATCCTGCCCATCATCGCCTTCTCGATCCCGCTGGCCGAGGCGCTGGCCATCATCGGGGTGCCGCAGGGTTTCGTGGGGGCGCTGACCTCGCTGAGCGACAATGAATACGTGCTCATCGGTATGATGGTCCTGATCCTGATCGCGGCGGGCTGCGTCATGGAAACCACGCCCAACATCGTGATCCTCGCGCCGATCCTGAAGCCGCTGGCTGACAATATCGGCATGAACGAGGTTCAGTTCTGCATCATGATGATCACCGCGCTTGGGGTGGGCTTCATCACGCCGCCGCTTGGGCTCAACCTCTTCGTGGTGTCCGGGATCACCGGCGAGTCGATCCTCAGGATCGCACACCGGGCCATCCCCTTCGTCTTCTTCATGCTGATCGTGACGCTGCTGATTGCCTATGTGCCCGCAATCTCCACCTCCCTTCTCCCCGAACTATACAGGTAACCGAAATGCCGAGAGAGTATCTCAAGAAAGCTACCCTGACCTCGAAAAGCGATGCCTCCGAGACGCACAAAATCGTGCAGGGCATCCTTGACGACATCGAGCAGGGCGGGGACGCCAAGGCACTGGAATATGCCGCGAAGTTCGACAAGTACGAGGGCAGCATCATTCTGTCGCCCGAAGAGATCGAGGCCGCCTGCGCGCTGGTGCCCGAAAAGCTCAAGGCCGATATCCGCTTTGCCCATGACAACGTGAAGCGCTTTGCCGAGCGGCAGAAGGAAACCGTCGCCAATGTGGAATACGAGGTGGTACCGGGGCTGATCGCGGGGCAAAAGGCGATCCCCGTGGACGCGGCGGGCTGCTATGTGCCCGGCGGGCGCTACAGCCACGTGGCCAGCGCCATAATGACCGTGACCACCGCCAAGGTTGCCGGCTGCCGCCACATCACCGCCTGTTCGCCTCCGCATCCCGGCGTGGGCGTGGCCCCTGCCATCATCTACGCGGCCCATATCTGCGGCGCTGACAAGATCATGGCCATGGGTGGCGTGCAGGGCGTGGCGGCGATGACCTTTGGCCTCTTCGGTCTGCCCAAGGCCAACATCCTCGTCGGTCCCGGCAACCAGTTCGTGGCAGAGGCCAAGCGCATCCTCTTTGGTCGCGTCGGCATCGACATGATCGCGGGTCCGACCGACAGCCTGATCCTTGCCGATGCGACTGCTGACCCGATGGTGGTGGCGACCGATCTCGTGGGGCAGGCCGAGCATGGCTATAACTCCCCCGTCTGGCTGGTCACCGATGACCGCGCGCTGGCCGAGGAGGTCATGCGCCTGGTGCCCGAGTTGATCAACGATCTGCCCGAGGTGAACCGCGACAACGCCACCGCCGCATGGCGCGATTATGCCGAGGTGATCCTCTGTGCCGATCGTGAGGAAATGGCGACCTGTTCGGATGACTACGCGCCCGAACACCTGACGGTGCAGGCCGAAGACCTCGACTGGTGGCTCGACCGGCTGACCTGCTACGGCTCGCTCTTCCTCGGGGAAGAAACCACCGTGGCCTTTGGCGACAAGGCGTCGGGGACGAACCACGTTCTGCCCACCTCGGGCGCGGCCAGCTATACCGGCGGTCTCAGCGTGCACAAATACATGAAGATCGTGACCTGGCAGCGCGCCACGCGCGAGGGCGCCAAGCCCGTGGCCGAGGCCACCGCGCGCATCGCCCGGCTGGAGGGGATGGAGGGCCACGCCCGCACCGCCGACATCCGGCTACACAAGTATTTCCCCGACGAGGTCTTCGACCTCAGCGCCGAGGGCTGACATGGACAATCCATCCGGCCTCTTCGACCTCACGGGCCGCGTGGCCTGCGTCACCGGGGCCAGTTCCGGCCTCGGGCGTCGGGCGGCGTCGGTTCTGGCGGCGGCGGGTGCGCAGGTCGTGGGCGTTGCCCGCCGGGCCGAGGCGCTGGCCGACTGGCAGGCGGAAACCGGCGAGCGGGCCGCTGTTGTGGCCTGCGATCTTGCCGACCGCGCCGCGCGGGAAGGACTTGCTGACCGCCTGTCCGCCCCCTTTGGCGCGCCTGACATCCTCGTGACGGCGGCGGGCATCAACACCCGCCAGTCCGCCGACGAGGTGACGGAAGAGGGTTGGGACGTCACGCTGGAGCTGAACCTCTCGGTGCCCTTTTTCCTGGCGCAGATGCTGGCGCCGGGGATGAAGGAAAAAGGCTGGGGGCGGATCGTCAACTTTGCCTCGCTGCAATCGACGCGCGCCTTTCCGGGTGGCATAGCCTACGGGGCCAGCAAGGGCGGCATCGCGCAGCTCACCCGCGCCATGGCCGAGGCCTGGTCGCCCTATGGCATCACCGCCAACGCCATAGGGCCGGGGTTCTTCCCGACGGAACTGACAGGGGCCGTGTTCAGCGACCCCGACCGGGCCGCCCGCAACGCGGCACAGACCTGCATCGGCCGCAATGGCGATCTGTCCGATATCGACGGGCCGCTATTGTTCCTGGCCTCAAACGCCTCGTCCTACGTGACCGGGCAAATCCTGATGGTGGACGGGGGGTTCACGGCAAAATGAAAGCGCTTGTCTATACCGGGCCCGAGGCCCTGATGGTCACCGACTGCCCCGATCCGGTTGCGGGCGCGGGGGAGGTCATGATCCGTGTCGACAGCGTTGGCATCTGCGGGTCCGACATGCATGCCTTTCTGGGCCATGACGACCGCCGCCCCGCGCCGCTGATCCTCGGCCACGAGGCGGCAGGCGTAATCATGGGCGGCGCGCGGGATGGCGAGCGGGTGACGATCAATCCGCTCGTGACTTGCGGCAGCTGCAAGCCCTGCACGACGGGGCGCGAGAACCTCTGCGCCAGTCGCCAGATCATCTCGATGCCGCCGCGCGAAGGCGCGTTCGCGCAGCTTGTGGCCATGCCCGAGGGCAACCTCGTGACGGTGCCCGATCACGTGACGCTGGAACAGGCCTCGCTGGCCGAACCCATTGCCTGCGGCTGGCACACGGTGCGGCTGTCACTCGACGTGCTGCGAGATGAGCCGCGCGAAGACCTGACCGCGCTCGTCATCGGCGGTGGTCCCATCGGCGTCGGTGCGGCACTCAGCCTGAAAGCGCAGGGTGTCCCGCAGGTGCAGGTGATCGAACCCAACCCGATCCGCGCTGAATACCTGAAGAAACGCGGCTTCGACGTGATCGCCCCCGACGATTTGGCCGAGAACCACATGGTCGATCTGATCATCGACGGTGTGGGCTACCCCGCGACCCGCGCCACCGCCTCGGCCCACACCCGCCCCGGCGGCGTCATCGGCCATATCGGCCTTGGTGCCTCCGAAGGCGGGCTCGATATCCGGCGGATGACCCTGCAGGAGATCACCTTCATCGGCACCTATACCTACACCGCGCAGGATTTCCGCGACACCTGCGCGGCCATGTTCTCCGGCGCGCTCGGTCCCCTCGACTGGACCGAAACGCGCCACCTGGCGGAAGGCCAGCAGGCCTTTGCCGATATCCGGGGCGGCAGCGTCCCGGCCCCGAAAATCATTCTCAAACCCTGACACGAGGAAAGAAGACCAATGTCAAACATCCCGCATCTTCTGGTGCATGATCACGAAGACAATGTCGGCGTGGTTGTGGTCGAGGGGCTCACTGCAGGCACCGAGATGTTCTGCTGCGTGACCCATGACAACTCCACCTTCACGCTGACCGCAGGGGCGGATGTGCCGATCGGGCACAAGATCGCGCTGAAGGATCTCAAGGAAGGCGACACCGCCATCAAGTACGGCGAGGACATCGGCAAGATCATCGCCGACATCCCGCAAGGCGGCCACGTTCACACCCAAAACTGCAAAACCAAGCGCTGGTAAGGAGCCAAGGACATGGCATCGAAATTTTCCAACATCACCTTCATGGGATACCGGCGCGAAAACGGCCGTGTGGGGGTGCGCAACCACGTGATCATCCTGCCTGTGGATGACATCTCGAACGCGGCGTGCGAGGCGGTGGCCAATAACGTCAAGGGCACCATGGCGCTGCCCCATGCCTATGGCCGCCTTCAGTTCGGTGAAGACCTTGAGACGCATTTCCGTACCATGATTGGCACCGGGGCCAACCCGAACGTGCACTCCGTCGTGGTGATCGGGATCGAGCCGGAATGGACCAAGCGCATTGCCGACGGCATCCGCACCACCGGCAAGGAAGTGGCCGAATTCTCGATCGAACAGAAGGGCGATTTCGAAACCATCCGCGCCGCCAGTTGGGCCGCCAAGGACTTCGTCCACAAGGCCACCGAGGTGCAGCGCGAGGAATGCTCGATCTCGGAACTGTGGGTCTCCACCAAATGCGGCGAAAGCGACACCACCACCGGTCTCGGGTCCTGCCCGACGGTCGGCAACATGTATGACAAGCTGCTGCCTGAAGGCATCACCGGCTTCTTCGGCGAGACCTCGGAAATCACCGGGGCGGAACACATCTGCCAGAAGCGCGCCATCAACGAAGAGGTGGGCGAGCGCTGGTACAAGATGTGGAAGGCCTATCAGGACGAGGTGATCTTTGCCCACCAGACCGATGACCTGTCCGACAGCCAGCCCACCAAGGGCAACATCCTGGGCGGTCTGACGACCATCGAGGAAAAGGCGCTTGGCAACCTCGAAAAGATCGGGCGCACGTCTCAATATATCGACATCCTTGACCCGGCAGAGCAGCCCTCGTCGGGCAACGGGCTCTACTTCATGGACAGCTCCTCGGCAGCCGCTGAATGCGTGACGCTGATGGCCGCCGGTGGCGCCGTGATCCACACCTTCCCCACCGGGCAGGGCAATGTGGTCGGCAACCCGATCGTTCCCGTGATCAAGATCACCGCCAACCCGCGCACCGTGCGCACCATGGGCGAGCATATCGACGTGGACGTGTCGGGCATCCTGCGCCGCGATCAGACCATCGACGAGGCGGGCGACGCGCTGATCGAGATGATCCGGCGCACAGCCAATGGCCGCAACACCGCGGCAGAGGCTCTGGGCCATCGGGAATTCTCGATGACCAAGCTTTACCGCAGCGCGTAAGCGCCATCCCCGGGCGGCGGATCCTCCTGCCGCCCGGCACCAGATCACGGACCCCGAGCGATGACCCAGACCACCCGTATCGGCATGGCCGATGCGACAGACCTTCTGTTTCGCGCCTTTCGTGCCTGTGGCCTTTCCTCAGACGCGGCGCAATCTGTTGCCTCGGCGCTTGTCGCGGCCGAGGCGGAAGGGCAGGTGGGGCACGGGTTTTCCCGGCTTGCTGATTACGTGGCGCAGGCCCGGTCGGGTAAGGTCAATGCCGGGGCCGTTCCCCGCGTCCACACGCTTTCGCCAACACAGCTGGCCGTCGACGCTGATCACGGCTTCGCCTTCCCCGCGCTTGATCTTGGCATCGCCGAGGGGCTGCGGGTGGCGGACGAGCTTGGCATGGCCTCGGTGGCCATCACCCGCTCGCATCACGCGGGCGCGCTGTCGGTGCAGGTGGACCGCATCGCACGGGCGGGTTTCATTGGCCTCATGATGGCCAACACGCCCAAGGCGATTGCGCCATGGGGCGGGTCGGCGCCGGTCTATGGCACCAACCCCATTGCCTTCGCAACCCCTCGTGATGGCACCGAACCGCTGGTCATCGACCTGTCGCTGTCGCAAGTGGCGCGCGGCAAGGTCATGCATGCCCGCAAGACGGGCCAGCCGATCCCGGAAGGGTGGGCGCTCGATGCCGATGGCCAGCCAACGACCAACCCGGAGGCGGCGCTGCAAGGCTCCATGATGCCCATTGGCGGGGCCAAGGGCACCGCTCTGGCGCTGATGGTCGAGATCCTGTCCACGGTTCTGACAAGTGCTGCTTTCAGCGCCGAGGCCGGATCCTTTTTCACCGCCGATGGCCCGCCCCCCGGCGTCGGGCAATTCCTGCTGATCCTGCGGCCAGACAGCCCTGCACATGATTTTGCCGCGCGGCTGGAATCACTTCTGTCGCTGGTAACAGATGAAGACGGCACACGCCTGCCCGGCGAGAGGCGGCTGAAGCAGCTGCGGGCGGCCCAACTGGACGGGCTGGCCGTGCCCGACCATTATCTTGCCATCGCGCATGAACTGGCCGATCGCCCGGCGGCCCAGGCCTAGGAAAGGGAGAAACCCCATGTACAAGAAGATCATCGTCTCACTGGCACTCGACCAGGGCTTTGGCCCCACGGCGCTGGAGCTTGCCCGCAAGCTGAAGGACGAGGGCGGCGAGATCATCGCGCTGCACGTGTTCGAACAGCTGCACGGATCGGTCCGGGCTTACGTGCCGGATGAGGTTGTCCGGCAGGCGCTGGATAAGGTGCGCGCCGGTCTGGCCGAACGCATCGGCGATGCAGATGACGTGACGCCGGTGATCATCAAAGGCCACTCGGGCCGCGACGTGACGGATTACGCCGCGAAAGAGGGTGCAGACCTGATCATCGTCGGCTCGCACAAGCCCGGCATCGGGGATTACCTGCTCGGCTCCACCTCGGCCCGGATCGTGCGCCACGCGCCCTGCGCCGTGCATGTGCTGCGCTGATCAGGGCGTGACGACGACCTTGCCCGTGGACTTGCGCGACTTGAGCAGCGCCAGGGCGTCTGCGGCCTGATCAAGCGTGTAGGTCGCCCCGATATGGGGCTTGAGACCACCCGCCTCATACATGGCGAAGAGTTCCGCAAGGCTGCCGGTCAGCACCTCGGGTGCGAATGTCAGGTAGCCGCCCCAGTAAAGCCCGATCACGTCGAGATTCTTGACCAGCAGGATGTTGGCCGGGATCTGGGGCACCTCGCCGCTGGCAAAGCCGATGGGAATGAGCCGCCCGCCGGGGTTGGTCGCGCGCAGGGCTGCCTTGAACTGATCGCCGCCCACGGCGTCATAGACCACATCCGCGCCACCAAGCGCCTTCACCTCGGCGCGAATATCCTGCGTTTCGCTGTCAATCAGATGCGTGGCCCCGGCGGCCTTGGCCACCTCCAGCTTGGCCGCTCCGCGCGCACAGGCAATGACCTCTGCCCCCATCCGCGCGCCGATTTCAACGGCCGTCAACCCGACGCCCCCTGCCGCGCCCAGAACCAGCAGCCTCTCGCCCTTCTGCAACCGTGCCCGGTGCCCAAGCGCCAGGTGCGAGGTGCCATAGGCCACGAGAAACCCCGCCGCCGCCTCGAACGACATCACATCGGGAATGGGTGTCATCCGGTCAACCGGAAAGCACCCGGCCTCTGCCAGCCCGCCCTGGCCCGCAAAGACCGCGACGCGCGTGCCGGGGGCGGGGCCGTCCGTGTCGGGACCAAGTGCCTCGACCGTGCCCGCGATTTCCATCCCCATGGTGAAGGGCAGCTCCGGCGTGTCCTGATAGCTTCCCTTCAGCATTAGCAGATCCGCGAAATTGAGCCCGCAGGCCGCGATCCGCACCAGGGCTTCACCCTGTCTCGGGGTGGGGGTGTCGATATCCTCCACGGCGGGGGCGGTGTCGAAACTGCTCAGTCGAAAGGCGCGCATAGCGGATCCTCCTGCGGGAAATTCAACGCAAGCTAGCGCCCCTGCGCCGCGATGCAACCGGGACAATGCGTCCTAATGCATTCCGTCGCGAAGGATTTTATTGTGCGTGACAAGTACATCGGGCGACGTGACATCCGACCGTGCAACCCTATCTAAATCCAGAAGCCTGCCAGAGTGCAGGACCCGCCAGCCGCTGCGACAGGAGACAGCCATGAAACACCCGGTAGATATCCATGTTGGCAAACGTGTGCGCCACCGCCGCTGGATGGTGGGGATGACGCAACAGCAACTGGCCGAGCGGGTCGGCATCAAGTTCCAGCAGATCCAGAAATACGAGACCGGGATGAACCGTGTCAGCGCGTCCCGCATGTGGGAAATCGCCGCCGCGCTGGAGGTGCCTGTCAGCTTCTTCTTCGAGGGGCTCGAAGGTGGCGTCGATGCGGGCACAGCCCTGCCCGGCGACGTGCTGGCCGACAAGGAAGCGCAGGAACTGGTGCGCTCCTACTACGCGATTCCGGAAAACCAGCGCCGCCAGCTGTTCGAACTGGCCCGCGTGCTGTCGGGTGCCGCTGCCTGAGCCTTGGCTTGACGGGGCGCGCGCCCCGTGCCAACCGGGGCGGGAGCGTTCTGTCCGAAAGGCCCGCCCATGCTGACCCGTTCCACGATTTCCCCTGACCTCGCCGCCGAGCTTGTGGCCACGGGCTGCGCACTGGCGGATGCCGCCCGCGCGGTGACCCTGCCGCATTTTCGCGCCGCGGGATTGTCGGCGGAAAACAAGCTGGACGGTGGCTTTGACCCCGTGACCATTGCCGACCGCGATGCCGAGACCGCCATGCGCGCGGTGCTGGCGGAACGTCGGCCCGAGGATGCGATCCTTGGCGAAGAACACGGGGTGACGGAGGGGCAAAGCGGCCTGACCTGGGTGCTCGACCCGATCGACGGCACGCGCGGTTTCATCTCCGGCACGCCCACCTGGGGCGTTCTGATCGGCTTGCAGGATAGGGACGGGCCGATCTACGGCCTCATCGACCAGCCTTATATCGGTGAACGGTTCGAGGGGGGTCTTGGGCGGGCCATGCTGACCGGCCCCCACGGAACCGTGCCGCTCGGGGCGCGACCCTCCGGGTCGCTGGCGCAGGCGACCCTGTTCACCACCTTCCCCGAGGTCGGGACCGAGGCCGAGCGGCTGGCTTTCGAACGGGTCCGCGACCGGGTGCGGCTCACCCGCTATGGCATGGATTGCTATGCCTATGCGCTGCTGGCGGCGGGGCAGGTGGATCTGGTGATCGAGGCGGGACTGAACGCCTATGATATTTCCGCGCCGATCGCGGTGATCGAGGCGGCGGGCGGCATCGTCACCGATTGGCAGGGCGGTCCTGTGCATGAGGGCGGGCAGGTTCTGGCAGCCTCCAGCGCTGCACTGCATGGCGCGGCCCTGAAACTGCTTCAGGGTGACTAAGGCTTGAGGCAGATGCCGCCGCCGATCTAGTCTGGCCGCGCGCGGTGTCCCGAGTCCTTTGCCCGTCTTCTGTCGGCCCGCCCTGATCCTCTCACCGAAACGGGCTTCGGAACCTTGAGGGCTGACATGACAGAAATCATCATCAAATCCGCATCCCGTATCCTGACCATGGATGATGCAGGCACCGAACTTGAGGGCGCGGATATCCGTATTCGGGGTGGCGTCGTTGCCGAGATCGGCCATGGGCTGGAGGGTGGAGAGATCCACCATGCCGAGCACTGCCTCGTCACCCCCGGCCTTGTGAACACCCATCATCACCTGTATCAAAACCTGACCCGCGCCGTGCCCGCCGCGCAGGATGCGTTGCTGTTTGGCTGGCTGCAGACGCTCTACCCGATCTGGGCGCGGTTTGGACCGGAGGAGATGTTCGTCTCTGCCCAGACCGGCTTGGCGGAACTGGCGCTGTCGGGCTGCACGCTGACCTCTGACCATCTCTACCTTTATCCCAATGGCGCGCGGCTGGATGACACCATCGCGGCTGCGGCCGAGATCGGGATGCGGTTTCACCCGACCCGAGGCGCGATGAGCATCGGGGAAAGCGATGGCGGTCTGCCGCCTGACAGCCTGGTGGAGCGCGAAAGTGCCATTCTGGAGGATTGTATCCGTGTCGTTGACGCCTTCCATGATCCGGCAGAAGGGTCCATGTGCCGGGTCGGGATCGCGCCCTGTTCTCCTTTCTCTGTCAGTCGTGAGCTGATGCGGGATGCGGCACTGCTGGCCCGCGACAAGGGGGTGATGTTGCACACCCATCTGGCCGAAAATGATGAAGATATTGCTTACAGCCTTGAAAGATTCGGCTGCAGACCCGGCCAATATGCCGAGGATCTGGGCTGGACGGGGGATGATGTCTGGCATGCCCATTGCGTGAAGCTCGACGGGCAAGAGTTTGAACTGTTTGCGAAAACGGGAACCGGCGTGGCCCATTGTCCCTGTTCCAACTGTCGGCTCGGGTCGGGCATCGCACCGCTGCGCAGGATGCGCGACGCCGGTGTGAAAGTGGGGCTTGGCGTCGATGGTTCGGCGTCGAACGATTCGGGCAATCTGGTCGCAGAGGCCCGTCAGGCGATGCTGCTGCAACGGGTCTCGCAAGGGGCTGATGCGATGAGCGCGCGGGAAGCCTTGCACATTGCCACACGGGGCGGGGCCGAGGTGCTGGGGCGGCCCGATTGCGGCCAGATCGCTGTCGGCAAACGCGCCGATATCGCGATCTGGGACATGACCGGCGTTGAAGCGGCGGGCAGTTGGGACATGGCCGCGATCCTGCTGGCAGGTCCGATGAAAACCCGAGACCTTTTCGTGGAAGGTCGCAAAATCGTCTCAAAGGGAACACTTTTGAGCGTGGATTTACCTGTTCTTATCGAAAAGCAGCGCAAGCTTGCCTTGGCCCTTGCGATGTGAGTCTGTGATAGCCGTGGGGGCGGAACAGGATAGTGACCATGCGTTTTCAGATTGTCTCCCTTTTGGCGGCGGCCCTTATGACAGCGGGCTGCATGGGCAGCACCACCGCACCTTCCGCGACGCGGGCGGTTCCGGTCAGTGCGCCGCTTGGCTCCCACGGGGGTGTTGTCACCATGTTGAACCAACAGCGCAGCTCTGCCGGGCTTCCCCCTGTCAGCCGCTCGCAGCAGCTGGATCGCGCGGCCTTCATCCATGCACAGGACCAGATGCAGGGCGGGTTCTTCGGGCATCGTGGATCGAACGGGTCCAATGTGCACGCCCGCATCACGGCGGCGGGTTTTGATGCCTGCCTGTCAGCGGAAAACATCGCCATGGGTCAAACCAGCGAGGCGGCTGTCATGGGCGACTGGATGGCTTCCTCGGGCCACCGCGCCAATATCCTGCACCCGCGCGCCGAACAGGTCGGCTTTGCCAGGGCGGGCGATCATTGGGTGATGGTGCTGGCACGGCCCTGCTAGGCCACAGCAAGACCTTCAAAAACGGGCCGCTCAGACCTTGCGGCCCGCCACCCGTACCTCTGCAATCGCGCGGTCATCGCCCATCATGATGGTGGGGAAGAGCGCCTCCCAGATCGTCTCCGCCCGCGCCGATCGCTGCGCGATGGCGGGGGTCGAGGCGAGGTCCAGCACCACCAGATCGGCCTCCATCCCCACGGCCACGCGACCGACCTTTTCGTCGATCCGCAATGCGCGGGCGGAGCCCTCGGTGGCCAGCCAGATCAGCTCAGCCGGATGCAGGGCACGTCCGCGCAACTGGCCGATTTCATAGGCGGCAGCCATGGTGCGCAGCATCGAGAAGCTCGACCCGCCACCGGTATCCGTCGCCAGACCCACGCGGATCGGACCGCCAGCAAGCCCCATATCAAAGAGCCCCGAGCCGATGAAGGTGTTCGAGGTCGGGCAGTGGATCAGTGCCGCGCCGACCTCCTTCAACCGGTCGATCTCCCGCGGCTCCAGATGGATCGCGTGGCCATAAAGCCCGCCCGCCCCAAGCAGCCCGTGCGCCTCGTAGGTGTCGAGGTAGTCGCGCGCCTCGGGGTAGAGCCCTTTGACCCATTCGATTTCATCGGTCTGCTCGCTCAGATGGGTCTGCATCAGGCATTCGGGGTGTTCCGCCCATAGCGCGCCAAGGGCGGACAGTTGATCGGGCGTCGAGGTGGGTGAGAAACGGGGCGTGATGATGTAGCCCAACCGGTCCACACCATGCCATTTTTTCAGTAGGGCCTTGCTGTCATCATAGGCCGCCTGCGCCGTATCGCGCAGACCTTCGGGTGCGTTGCGGTCCATACAGGTCTTGCCCGCCAGCGCCCGCAGGCCACGGGCCTGAGCCTCGCCAAAGTAGGCGTCCACGCTTTCGGGATGGATGGTGCAGTAGCTGGCAACGGTGGTGGTGCCGTTCGACAGGGTCAGGTCGAAATAGCGCGCCGCGATCTCGGCCGCATAGGCAGGATCGGCAAAGCGCATTTCCTCGGGGAAGGTATAGGTGTTCAGCCAGTCGATCAGCCGCTTGCCCCAGGAGGCGATCATCGCGGTCTGCGGGTAATGCGCATGGGCATCGACGAAACCGGGCAGGATCAGCCCCTGTCCGTGATCCACGACATCAGCGCCGGGATGCGCGGCACGCAGGTCGTCGGCCTGACCCAGATCGGCGATCTTGCCATCCCGGATCAGCACCGCGCCGCGGCTGTCATGGCGGGCGGTGTCCACCCCGGCCACGAAAGGATCGGCGTCAAACCGCAGAAGCTGCCCAAGAAGGAGTGTGTCTGTCATAATCTGTCCTTTTCCCGGCCCGGTCCCTGTCATATCCAAGGGCGCAGGGGTATGTTATCCGAAAAAGCGTTAAAGACTTTCAAGGCGGGGGCGAATGGCGAAGGACGAACTCCAGAAATCGGACCTGCCGGAGGACGCCTATGCGTTGGATGCCTCCCTCTATGACGATGTTCTGGATGCGATAGAGGCCCAGGACCCGGACCGGATCGCCGCGCTCTTTGAGCCGCTGCACCCCGCCGACATCGCCGACCTTCTGGAACAGATGTCCCATTCGGAACGGGAAGCGCTGCTTCTGTTCTGGAGCGAGGGGATCGACGGCGAGGTCCTGTCGGAACTGGATGAAGGCATCCGAGAGGATGTGATCGACCTGCTGCCCGCACCGCTTCTGGCCGAAGCCGTGCGGGACATGGAAAGCGACGACGTCGTCGACCTGCTGGAAGACCTTGAAGACGCGGACCAGCAGGCGGCGATTCTGGGTGCGCTGGACGATGCCGACCGGGCCGCGGTCGAAGAGGCGTTGACCTACCCGGAATATTCCGCAGGCCGCCTGATGCAGCGCGAGGTCGTGCGGGTGCCGGAATTCTGGACCGTGGGCGAAGCGATCGACTTCCTGCGCGCCGAAACGACGGAGCTGCCGGAACAGTTCTACCACCTGATCCTCGTCGATCCGCGCATGAAACCCGTGGGCAACGTGACCCTCGGGCGGCTTTTGTCGACACAACGCAAGGTGGCGCTGCGCGAAATCATCGAGGACACCTTCGTGCTGATCCCGGTCAGCCAGCCGGAGGCCGATGTGGCCTATGCGTTCAACCAGTATCACCTGATTTCCGCGCCGGTGGTTGACGACGACGGGCGGCTGGTCGGGGTCATCACCATTGATGATGCCATGATCGTGCTGGAAGACGAGGCCGAGGAGGACATCCTGCGTCTGGCCGGTGTCGGTGAGGGCAGCCTGTCGGACCGCGTGTTTGAAACGACCCGTCAGCGCTTTCCCTGGCTGTTCGTCAACCTGATCACGGCGATCTTTGCCTCGCTGGTCATTGCGCAGTTCGAAGACACGATTGCGCAATTCGTGGCGCTGGCGGTGCTGATGCCCATTGTGGCCTCGATGGGTGGCAACGCGGGTACGCAGAGCCTGACGGTTGCGGTGCGCGCCATCGCAACACGCGACCTGACCGGGTCGAACCTGATGCGCGTTGTGATGAGAGAGGCCGGGGTGGGCCTGATCAACGGGGTGATCTTCGCCGTGGTCATGGGGGCTGTTGGGCTGTTCTGGTTCGGATCGGCGGCGCTTGGCGGGGTGATCGCGGTCGCCATGGTGATCAACCTGGTGATCGCGGGGCTGGCGGGCATCCTGATCCCGGTGGCGCTCGACAAGCTGGATATCGATCCGGCCCTGGCCTCTGGCGCTTTCGTGACGACCGTGACCGATGTGGTTGGGTTCTTCGCGTTTCTGGGGCTGGCGGCGGCGGTTTTGCTGTAGCCCCCTTTCGGATCACCCGGCGGGCACCTGTAACGTGATTGTCCGCCCACGCTTCACATATTGCAAAGAGCTTTCGCCAATCGCGGCGACCTGACCGCCATCCAGCCTGTCCCCCACTTCCACGGTCACGAAACGACCAGAGGGCAGGCGCACCAGCGCCCGGCGCGACCCGGATGCGCCGCTGATGCCGATGAGGTTGAGATTGCGCAGGTTGATGCTGCCATCCTCTGCCGCCGCGCGGGTGACCGAGGCGGAACTGGGGATGTCGGGCTCGATCGTGTCCGAAATGCTGGCGGCCACCGGTGGGGCCGGGCCACTATTGCCAGCCGCGCGCGCCTGTTCAACCAGCGTGTCGATATTGGCGGGCCGCTGATTGGGCAGGAAGGACACGGCCACCGCAAGCTCGCTGGCCGAAGCCAGATCGCCGGGAGAGGCGTCCGCTGCCGCTTCTTCTGCCGCTGCGGCGGCCTCTTCCTGAAGCGACAGGGGACGGCTCTCTGGCCGGATGGCGGCCAGTTCGTCGAAGGTGATGCCGCCAAGAACCGCACGTTCACGCTGTTCCTGAAGGTCATCGGGGCGGGCTTCGGGGCGGAACGCCTCCAGCAGGGCGGTATCGACCGCACCGGGCGGGATGGTGTCCGCATCCTCTGGGTCGGGCTCGGTGGCGTCCTCCAGCGCGGCCACCGATTCCGCAGCGGCGGCGGCCAGAACTTCCGGCGCATCACGGGGGCGCGGCACGGCGCTGACAGGGGGGCTGCCGGCGTAGACGAGAATGCCATAGGGGGTCATGGCGCCTTCGGGCGTCGGGGCCACCATGGTATCGCGGTCAAGCGCCAGAAGCGGCCCGGACAGGCCGGAATCGGCGGGGGCCGTGGGCATGTCGCGCGATGGCCGGAAATCGGGCACCGGCAGCGCATAGGCGTCATGGGCGGCCACCGCCGGATCCAGCCCCGCGAAGATCAGTTCTTCCAGCACGGGTTCAGGATCGGGCAGGGTGATGACCGGAGGACGTTGCCAGATGCCGGTGCGGGCATAGAAATTTGCGTTCTCCTCTTCCGAGGGCAGCACGGTTTCGGGGTCGATCACCGGAGAGGCAACGGGCGCCGGGCCAAGATCGAGATCCTCGGCATCGATATCGGGCAAAAGCTCTGGCGCGGCAGGGGCGGTGACCGGCGGGGCGGGGGCGTCCTCCGGCGTCAGGCTTGCCATAACCTCGGGCGCATCTTCGGCAGAGGGCGAGGGCGTCGCCAGCAGCGGTGTGTCCAGCACCTCGGGTTCAGTATCGGCGATGATGATTTCATCTTCGCTGCCCATGCCCATCCAGCGGCCAAGCGCGGTTTCCGGCAGGTAAAACGCCGCCCAGATTCCCACCAGCCCCAGAACCGCCAGCAGGATCAGCGTCAGGATCAGCCCGGTCTTGACCGAGGGCCCGTTGCGGCCTGTGGCCACCGAGCCACGCGCCAGCAGGCCGCCCATGATCGGGGCATCGGCATCGGCAATCTTCGGGGCATTCCGATTGCGTTTGGGCGGCGAAAAGCGACGGCGCGGCGTGTCTTCGGGCGGCGGCGGCGCAATCGTGTCGGTCGCGGCCATGGTCTGCGCCGCGGCGGCGGGCTCCGGTTTCTTCTTTCGGCCAAACTTGCCCAGACCCTTGCGGGGTTTCGGATCCGCTGCGGGGGGCGCCAGATCAGTCTTGGTGTCGGGCTTGGTCTGCGGCGTCGGCGCGGCTGCCGCCTCGTCCGCCGTGGGCGCAAGCGGTGCAGCATCTTCCGCCTCGCCCTTGCCAAGTGCGCGGAGCCGGTTGCCAATGGACGAACGTCCGCCGGACAGGCGACCGGTCAACCCCGAGGCCGCATCCCGCGCCTTCCCCGTGCCTTCGGTCAACTGGCGCCCGATCCCGGCCATCCGGTCCTTCAGCGAGGTCTTGTCGCCGCGCAGGCTCGGTGGCGGTCCGGCAAAGGGATTATGGCCGGGGGCGGGCGCGTCATCGGGGGTGCGGGAGGCAATCTGCGACTTCAGTCGTGCCAGAGGCGGCAATTGCGGCTCCGGTCCTGCGCGGGGGGGGCGCGCCGGGGCCTGTTTCGCATCGTCCGCAGCGCCGGGCGTCGCGGCCTCCGTCTGTCTGCCAGCCTTGCGCGCAGCCCGGCCGAACACCGGTTCCGTCTTCCCTTCGGCTTCGTCCCTGCGCTCACGCGGTAGGGCGGGTTCCTTGGCGGTGGCTGCATCGGCAGCCGTCTCCGCCCCGGGGCCAAAGCGCGACTTGCGGGTCCGAACCAGACTGCCCGCCGCCTCCGGCTCGGCATGTTTGCGCCGCGATCCGAACCCGGCTGGCATCTGCAACGCTTCCGCCGTCGAGGATGGGTCCACGTCCGGGGCCGGGTCGCTGCCGGAGGTCTCATCATCTCCGGGCGGGGCGCTGGCAGGCACGCTGTCCTCTTCCGCGGCGGCTTCGCTTTCCAGTTCCAGCGGCGTGGGCTGCGCCGGTTCAGCAAGAGACCCGGAAACATCGGGTGTCTCGGGCTGTTCCGGCCCGGCCGCTTGCCGGTCGTCATTCGGAACATCAGGGGAGGCCGCACCCTCGGGAGGCTCTTCACCAGGGTCCGGGATAACGGGCGCGGCGTCCGCGTCGGGCGCAACAGGGGCTGCTGCCGTGTCGGCCTCAGCGCTCTCATCGTTCTGGGGGGCTGCGGTGGCGGGATCTTCCGACCCCGCGTCCGGCGAAATCTCCGTGTCGGCGGGCTCTTCCGACGCGTCCGCAGCCTTGCGGGGGCTGTGCCAGGTATCATGACCGAACTCGATATCGGCGATATCGGCGGTCCAGTCGATCGAACGGTCGAAATGCGCCACGCCGCGATAGCGGTTGTCCAGCGGCCGCGCGCCGAAGCCCGCAGGCGCGAATCCGTGACCGGTCGCGAATTCACGGGCCTCTTCCAGCGTTTCCTTGGCGACGACGGCCAGCTTGACGCGGCCATCCTCCAGCGGGAACCAGTCGAAAACGAGATCGTCGACAGGGTAGGGCGTCAGCCCGTCAAGCCCGGCGCGGATCTGATCCAGCCGGTCCTCCTCATCCGGGCCGGGGGCGGTCAGCGAGGTATAGAGGATCTGATCATCGGGCAGGATCAGAAGCGTTTCGAAATCCTTGCCTGCGCGCTGCTCGGCCAGTTTGCGCAGGACCAGAAGGGACGCCCCCAGATCGGGTACATCCAAAGCGGTATCGCCCAGAACGGCCCAGTGGCCTCCGGGCTGACGATGCGCCAGGGCAATGCCCTCGGGCGAAAGGAACAGCGCGAAATTTGGTGCCATTCAGGTCCTCTGAAGATCGGGGCCGCAATGAAAACCGGGCCCCCTGCCTAACCCTCGCTCTGTATCGCAGAACGTGCGCAAGCAAAACCCGATGCCCGCGCGCCATGGGCGGGTGGGCGGAATTCATCCTAAGCTGTTCACGCATAAGATCAAAGGAAAGTTAACAGATAGGCTCACCTGCCCCGAAAATCCGGACATTCCGCCCGTTTGGAGAGGCCACAACCACCCGTTACTCCGGTTTACGAAAAGTAAAGGGCGCACCGTTAACCTTAACGCGCGCGCCCTCTCTTTCATCTTGGCAAAAATACCTCGGGGGAGTCGCCGCAAGGCGACGGGGGCAGAGCCCCCTTCACCCTCGCCGCTCAGGCCGTCGCCTTGGCCAGCGCCTGATCCAGATCGGCGATCAGATCCTCGGCATTCTCGATTCCGATCGACACGCGCACCACATTGGGCGCGGCCCCTGCGGCTTCCTGCTGCTCCGGCGTCAGCTGCCGGTGCGTGGTCGAGGCCGAATGGATGATCAGAGACCGGGTGTCGCCCAGATTGGCCACATGGCTGAAAATCTCCAGGCTGTCGACCAGCTTCACGCAGGCCTCGTAGCCGCCCTTCACCGCAAAGGTGAACAGCGCGCCCGCCCCCTTGGGGCAGACCGCCGGAATGCGCGCCGAATAGGGCGAAGACTCCAGACCCGCATAGGTCACGTAGTCGACGCGCGGATCGTTCTCCAGCCAGGTGGCGACGGTCATCGCGTTTTCCACGTGGCGTTCCATGCGCAGGGACAGGGTTTCGATCCCCATCAGCGTGTAATGTGCCGCCTGCGGGTTCATGGTCATCCCAAGATCGCGCAACCCGATGGCGATGGAATGGAAGGTGAAGGCCAGCGGCCCGAAAGTCTCGGCGAATTTCAGCCCGTGATAGGCGGGCTCGGGCTGCGACAGCGACGGGAACTTGTCGGAGGCGGACCAGTCGAACTGGCCCGAGTCGACGATGCAGCCACCGGTGACGGTGCCGTTGCCGGTCAGATATTTGGTGGTCGAATGCACGACCAGTGTCGCCCCGAGCGAAATCGGGTTGCACAGGTAGGGCGTGGCCGAGGTGTTGTCGATGATCAGCGGCACACCGGCGGCATCGGCCACATCGGCAATGGCGCGGATATCGGTGATGTAGCCGCCGGGATTGGCGATGGATTCACCGAAGACCGCGCGGGTGTTGTCGTCAATCGCATCGCGCACCGCGTCCAGATCGTCGAAATCGACGAATTTCGCGGACCAGCCGAAGCGTTTGATGGTCTGGCTGAACTGGGTGACGGTGCCGCCATAGAGCCGGGTCGAGGCCACCACGTTGCAACCGGGCTGCATCAGCGGGAAAAGCGCCATGATCTGCGCCGCGTGGCCGGATGAGCAACACACCGCGCCAACGCCGCCCTCCAGCGTCGCGATACGTTCCTGCAGAACGGCGACGGTCGGGTTCGTCAGGCGGGAATAGATGTAGCCCACTTCCTGCAGGTTGAAGAGCGCCGCGGCATGTTCCGCATCGCGGAAGACATAGGCCGTGGTCTGGTAGATCGGCGTCTGCCGCGCGCCTGTGGCCGGATCGGGCCGGGCGCCTGCGTGGATCTGAAGCGTATCGAAGCCGTAGCTGGGGCCGTCGGACATTGGTGAAACCTCCCAAAAGCAGAAATCCCGCAATCATTAGGCGAAGGGAAAGGGGCGAACAACCACTCAGGTGAGGTGAAGAACGGATGTCATCAAGGCGCGCGAAATCCGAGATCGGGCGTCCTCGATCAACGCGATAAGCAGGACGATATTCCCAAGCTTGAGGTCCGCGCGGTCCAGGGGCTTTCGAAAGCCCTTAAAAAAGGCGTTTCGAAACGCCTTTTCCGCGCTACTCTGATGGCAGCACCAGCTCATATCCCGCCTCGGCGAGGGCCGGAATCACCTGGTTGCGAAGGCTGCGTTGGACGATTGGGCCGCGGAAATGCAGGACGACAACGCCTTCGTCATTGATGAAGAAGGTCTCGGGCATCGCCACAACGCCCCAGTCACGACCGTTCCGGGCCTCGGGGTCGGCGCCGATCCGATCATAAGGGTTGCCGAGGTCTTCGAGGAAGGACAGTGCCTGCGAGGGCTGATCGCGGTAGTTGATGCCAAAAAGCGGGTTTCCTGCCTCGGCCAGCGCGGTCAGCGTCGGGTGTTCGGCCCGGCAGGGGGGGCACCAGCTGGCCCAGAAATTCAGGATGATCAGCCCGTTGCCACGCAGGTCTTCGTCCGACAGTCCCTCGAACTGGGCCAGCGGGCCGAGGTCCAGCGGCGGGGCCGGGTTGCCTTCGCGGGTCGAGGGCAGCGAGTCGGTGTTCACCCCCTGCGCCTGATCGTCCTGATTGTTCATCAGCTGCGTGGCGGCCACCCCGAAAAAGCCGAGGGTCAGGACCAGCGGCAGCACCATAAGCCAGTTGAATTTCATGCGGAGCTATCCCTGCGGTTTTCGGCCTCGCGCAGCTGGCGCAGGACCTTGCGGGCCTTCCAGACCGAGGCCGCGATCAGCAGCGCCAGCAGCACCAGCGTCCCGGCATAGGCGGAGAGAACCTCGGTGGCGTAGCGACCCAGATCAGGCATCAGGCCATCCTTTCGCGCTGAATGAGCGCGCGCAGGCGGCGGGCGCGGATTTCGGTTCTGGTGCGGTAGAGCACCAGTGCCACAAAGAGGAACACGAAGCCGATGATGCAGGTCCAGAGCGGATAGGCGAAGACATCGGCCACGTTCTCCTCGGCGTCCATCGAAAGCGATGCGCCCTGATGAAGCCCCTGGTTCCAGAACAGAAGCGCATAGCGGGAGATCACGGCAAAGACCGTGCCGACAAGGCACAGCACGCTGGTCAGATCGGCGGCCGCATCGGGGTTTTCCACCGCTTCCCACAGCGCCATGTAGCCCAGGTAGAACAGGAAGAGGATCAGGAACGCCGTAAGGCGCGGGTCCCATTCCCACCAGGTGCCCCACATCGGCTGGCCCCAGATCGCCCCGGTGATCAACCCGATAAGGGTGAAGACCATGCCCACGGGCGCTGCGGCCTTGGCGGCCAATGCGCTGACATGGTGGCGGCGAATGAGCCAGATAAGCGAGGTCACCAGCATCATGAACCACGCGCTCGACCCCATGATCGCAGCGGGCACATGGATATAGATGATCTTGACGGTCGATCCCTGGCGGAAATCGTCGGGGGTGAAGAAGAAGCCCCAGATCAGGCCACCCACGACCAGAATGGCCGCAATGACAGACACCCAGGGCAGCAGCGCGCCCGAGGTGGCCATGAATTTGCGAGGATTTGCATATTCCCAGATCGACATGGGGCGGAACTTACGGTGCGATTGTTGCGCTAACAATGGGTTCGGTTGCCGCGCCCCTAGCGCAGATTGACGCGGAGGGCGGCAGCGGCGGCAAAAGGCATGGCGGCGGCGGTCAAAAAGGTGATTCCAGCCAGCAAGGCAAGGGGTGTCAACGCATCCATGCCTTCGGCCCCCCGGCGGGCGGCTTCGGCCCCGAACAAGAGGGTCGGCACATAAAGCGGCAATACAAGAAGGGATAGAAGAAGTCCGCCGCGTTTCAGACCCACGGTCAGCGCCGCGCCGAAGGTGCCGATGGCCGACAGGGCGGGGGTCCCAAGCGCCAGCGAGGCGATGAGCCAGGGAAACCCTTCGGGCGGCAGGTTCAGCAGGATCGCCAGCACCGGCGCGGCGGCAACCAGCGGCAGGCCGGTGGTGATCCAGTGGGCCAGCGCCTTGATGCCCGCGACGGCCTCCAGCGGCAGGGGCGAGGTCGCAAGGAGTTCCAGCGACCCGTCCTCCCAATCCAGCGCGAAGATCCGGTCGAGCGACAGAAGGCAGGCCAGCAGCGCGCCGATCCAAAGGATGCCGGGTGCGATGCGGGTGATCATGCCGGTTTCGGGGCCGATGCCGAAGGGCATCAGGACGATGACAATGAGGAAGAAGGCGAGGCCAAGGCCAAACCCGCCGCCCGCGCGGATCGCAAGCCGAAGATCTCGTATAAGAAGTCCGATCACAGCGCGCCCTCCGACAGGAACGGGTCGGCTTCATCCACCGTGACGGGCTGGTTGCGACGGGTGAAGGGCGTGATGTCGAGGCTGCGGGCGGTTGGCAGGCCGAGGTCGATATGGGTGGCGATGATGGCGCTGCCGCCGTTTGACAGATGGGTTTCGACCGCGCGGGCGAAGCGGGCGACGTTGTCCACATCGAGCGACACCGTAGGTTCATCAAGGCACCACACGGGCCGCCCGGTGACCAGCAGCCGCGCCAGCGAGAGGCGCCGTTTTTGCCCCGCAGACAGGTTCCCCGCGCGCCGGTCCAGAAGCTCACCCAGATCGAAGGCCTCCACCGCCGCCTCGATGCCGGTGGCACCGAACACCCCGGCCCAGAAACGCAGGTTTTCGGCCACCGACAATTGCGCCTTAAGCCCGTCGGCATGGCCCGCATAGGCGATCCCGTCATCCGGCGCGTCGATGCGGCCCTCCAGCGGCGGGGTCAGCCCGGCGAGGGTGCGCAACAGCGTCGTCTTGCCCGCGCCGTTGGGACCGCGCAGGATCAGGGCCTCGCCCGGCGCGACGGCAAAGCCGACACCGGTCAGCACCTGAATGCCGCCACGGGCGCAGGACAGGGAATGGACGCTCAGACTCATGCCCTCAGCCCTAGCCGAAACCGGACCGGTGGGGAAGCGCCGCGACGGGTCCAAATCGGCGCATGGGGCAGGGGGCGGGAAAAAAGCGCGCATTTAGGTATGCAACGGCATACAAAATCGCCGCACCCCCCTTGAACGACTCCTGTTATGCTGGCATAGCCCGGGCCAGCACGTACCCACATCGTCTGGAACGAGGGAGGCTCTCCATGCCCATCACTGTCGGTCAGGACACCGCAAAGACCCGCAAAACGCTTACGGTCGGCGATCAGTCCATTGCCTATTACTCCATCCCCGCCGCCGAGGCCGCCGGGCTTGGCACATTCTCCAAACTGCCCGCCGCGCTGAAAGTGGTGCTGGAAAACATGCTCCGCTATGAGGATGGCAAGACCGTCTCGGTGGACGACATCAAGGCGTTTTCCGATTGGGCCGACAATGGTGGCAAGGGCGACCGGGAACTGGCCTATCGCCCCGCCCGCGTTCTGATGCAGGATTTCACCGGCGTGCCCGCCGTGGTCGACCTGGCCGCGATGCGAGACGGCATCAAGGCGCTTGGCGGTGACCCGCAGAAGATCAACCCGCTGGCCCCCGTCGATCTGGTCATCGACCACTCGGTCATGATCGACTATTTCGGCAACCCGCGCGCCTTCCAGATGAATGTGGACCGCGAATATGAGCGGAATATGGAGCGGTATACCTTCCTGAAATGGGGTCAGAACGCCTTCAACAACTTCCGCGTTGTGCCGCCGGGCACAGGCATCTGCCACCAGGTGAACCTGGAATATCTGGCCCAGACCGTCTGGACCGACACGGACCAGAACGGCGAAACCGTGGCCTACCCAGACACGCTCGTCGGCACCGACAGCCACACCACCATGGTCAACGGCGCGGCCGTTCTGGGCTGGGGTGTCGGCGGGATCGAGGCCGAGGCCGCGATGCTGGGGCAGCCGATTTCCATGCTGATCCCCGAAGTGATCGGGTTCGAGCTGACCGGCGAGATGGTCGAAGGCACCACCGGCACCGACCTTGTGCTGAAAGTCGTCGAAATGCTGCGCGCCAAGGGTGTAGTCGGCAAGTTCGTCGAATTCTACGGCGCGGGTCTGGATCACCTGCCGCTTGCCGACCGCGCGACCATCGCCAACATGGCCCCCGAATACGGCGCGACCTGTGGCTTCTTCCCGATCGACGACGAGACGCTGCGCTACCTGCGCACCACCGGTCGTGACGAGGACCGGATCGCGCTGGTCGAGGCCTATGCCAAGGAAAACGGCTTCTGGCGTGGCGCGGATTATGCGCCTGTCTACACCGACACGCTGCATCTCGACATGGGCTCCATCGTGCCCGCCATCTCCGGCCCCAAGCGCCCGCAGGATTACGTGGCGCTGACCGAGGCGAAAGCCGCCTTCGCCAAGGAAATGGCCGAGACCTTCAAGCGCCCCATGGGCAAGGAGGTACCCGTCGAGGGCGAAGACTACACGATGGAATCGGGCAAGGTCGTGATCGCGTCAATCACCTCCTGCACCAACACCTCGAACCCCTATGTGATGATCGGCGCGGGTCTCGTGGCCCGCAAGGCGGCGGCCCTTGGCCTTGATCGCAAGCCCTGGGTGAAAACCTCGCTGGCGCCGGGCTCGCAGGTCGTGTCCGCCTATCTGGAGGCCGCTGGCCTGCAGGAAGACCTGGACAAGGTCGGCTTCAACCTCGTGGGCTACGGCTGCACCACCTGTATCGGCAACTCCGGCCCGATCCAGCCGGAACTGTCCAAGGCGATTGCCGAGGGCGATCTGGTGGCAACATCGGTCCTGTCGGGCAACCGCAACTTCGAGGGCCGCATCAGCCCCGACGTGCGTGCCAACTACCTGGCCTCGCCGCCGCTGGTTGTGGCCTACGCTTTGGCCGGGACCATGGATATCAACCTTGCGACCGACCCGATCGCCCAGACACCGGAAGGCAAGGATGTCTACCTGAAAGACATCTGGCCGACGGCCAAGGAGGTTGCCGATCTGGTCGCCCAGACCGTCACCCGCGAGGCGTTTCAGGAGAAATATGCCGACGTCTTCAAGGGCGATGAGAAGTGGCAGGGCGTGGAAGTGACCGAGGCCGAGACCTATGACTGGCCCGCGTCTTCGACCTATATCCAGAACCCGCCCTATTTCCAGGGCATGTCCAAGGAACCCGGCACCATCTCGAATATCGAGGGCGCCAAGGTTCTGGCCCTTCTGGGCGACATGATCACCACCGACCACATCAGCCCGGCAGGATCGTTCAAGGAGACCACCCCCGCCGGTCAGTACCTGATCGAGCGTCAGGTTCCGGTGCGCGAGTTCAACTCCTACGGCTCGCGCCGCGGCAACCACGAGGTCATGATGCGCGGCACCTTCGCCAATATCCGCATCAAGAACGAGATGCTGGACGGGGTCGAAGGCGGCTACACCAAGGGCCCCGATGGTCAGCAGACCTCGATCTTCGACGCGTCGATGGCCTATCAGGAGGCAGGCACGCCGCTGGTGGTCTTCGGGGGTGAACAGTACGGCGCGGGATCAAGCCGTGACTGGGCCGCCAAGGGCACCGCTCTGCTCGGCGTCAAGGCCGTGATCGCCGAAAGCTTCGAGCGTATTCACCGCTCCAACCTCGTCGGCATGGGCGTGATCCCCTTCGAGTTCACCGGCGGCGACACCCGCAAATCGCTCGGCCTGACTGGTGAGGAAACGGTGGCGATCTCGGGTCTGGACACCATCCAGCCGCTGCAAGAAGTGCCCTGCGCGATCACCATGGCCGATGGCACGGTGAAGAACATCCTGCTGAAATGCCGGATCGATACCGCGATCGAGATCGAATACATCGAACATGGCGGCGTCCTGCACTACGTGCTGCGCAATCTGGCGAAGTCGTAACTCCCGTAGGGTGGGCAGTTTGCCCACCTTGCCTTTCAACATCCCGAA
>NZ_MNBL01000198.1 GCF_001879695.1 Nioella sediminis | reverse complement strand
GCGGGTGGAAACCGTCTGGCGTCCGATCCACTTAACGGCCACGGCGCGGCCATCGAGGCACATGATCTCGTCTCCGATCACAAGGTTCTCAACAGGAATTGAACAGGTCGCTGTGCCAATGCTCGTCCCGGCGAGGAAACAAAAGGCAAATGAACTGGCAGTGAAATTCGTGTGATAGTTGGTCCCTGCAAGGTTGCCCGGATCACTGGGGAAATACACAAAGGATGACCCCCCGGACTGGAACACAGGTGCGGTGATGCCATTGATGGTCGTCGTTCCCTCGAAAGTACCCTGAGGAGAGGTGTCAAGCGTCTCGAATTCATCGTCATTGTCTGCGTCGGTGATCGTACCGCCGGCTGTTTGATGGAAGACAAACGTACCATCGTTCGTGAAGTAGACTCCAAATGATACATAGGAAAAGTCGCTCATAAGCCCCTCGCTCGTGTCCAATAGTCAACAAATGCGGATGACCCTATCAGAGATCATATTCTTTGCAATTCTGCTCTCTGCACTTCATCGGATTTCCAGTTTCCTTCGGACTGAGAGAAACCGGTCTGCAGTGCACTGTTGTACCGCTTCGAAATGAACCAGTTTTGCGATGCTCAGCACGTCCAGAAACTCCACATTTCTCCGCGTCCATCGGATCCAGTGGCGGCACTGAAACTCCGAAAGCTGGCGCGAGATCACTTCTCGTGCGGTGCCGAGGTCTTTGCAGGATGGGTGATCTCACACCTCCCGCTCCGACACATCATCAGGCGCACCGTGGAGTGAACAACGCGTTCAGGACTCGCGCCGGCACCTGCCTTGCGCTCA
>NZ_MNBL01000197.1 GCF_001879695.1 Nioella sediminis | reverse complement strand
TCTGACGTCCGATCCATTTGACGTGAACTGCTGTGCCATCGGCGATGAGAACCCGATCACCGATCTTCAGCCCTTCCACCACGCACTCGCCATCAGGCGTCGTGATGAGAGTTCCAGCCGCAAAGCAGTTGACGTCCCCGATCGTGGGTGTCGAATTGAGCCACGTTGTATCTCCATCGGTGTCGCGGCCTACGGAATTACCAGTCGAAGAGGCAACACCGTCCTCTGTTGGTCCGACTTGTGCGGCCCCCGGATGTGCAGATGTCAGCAGGCCGATTCCCGCAGTGATGCTCGCGGGCAAAGCAGTATCCCCCGCAAATACGACGAACTCATTATTGTTCGGATCGTAGAGAAAGATGTAGTCGTTGTCGGCGAGTCCGTAGGCAGAGTCCGAATAATCCGCATCTGACCCGTTCACGTTCTGGATCGGGTTGGTCGTGCCCGCGGCGCGATCAACCGAAACGTAGTACCCGCCCGCCGGGATCGTCGTGCCGCCCGGGACAGTGTGCCGCAATACGCCACTTTCCCAGATTTCCCAGCCGGAAATGTCGACCGGAGAACCGCTGTTATTGTACAGTTCGATAAATTCGTCAGAGCTGTTGCCGACACCATCCCCGTTCAGGTCTTGTGACACTCCGGAAGGATCGAAGCCGATTTCATTAATGACGACCCCGCTCAGATTCGCTGTTGTTGCTGGCACCTTGCCGTCCCCCTTAGACAATTAACCTTTGTCAAGCGGTAACATACAATAGGACGCGAATCCAGTTTTGCGCCAGTGCTCCATGCAGCAGGCGTAGGGTGGGCAGTTTTGCCC
>NZ_MNBL01000196.1 GCF_001879695.1 Nioella sediminis | reverse complement strand
TTTTTGCCAAGATGAAAGGGATCAGCGCTTTCGGAAGGTCAGGTAGTGCGGCGTGCGGCCCTCGCGGAGCGCCTTCTGCTCGTAGCGGGTCGAGATCCAGTCGCCCCAGGGCGTGCGCCAATCATCCGGCCCCTCTGCCAGCCAATCGAACCCATGGCGCGGCACCTGTTCCAGCGTCTGGCGCACATAGTCGGGAATATCCGTCGCCACGCGGAAGATCGCGCCGGGTTTCAGGACACGCGCCAGCGGTTCCAGATGTTCGGGTGTTACGAAGCGGCGGCGGTGGTGGCGTTTCTTGGGCCAGGGATCGGGGTAGAGCAGGAAGGCGCGCGAGATGCTCGCCTCGGGCAGCACGTCGAACATGTCGCGCACATCGCCGGGATGAACGCGCAGGTTGCTGACGCCTGCCTCGCGGATCTTGCCAAGCAGCATGGCGACACCGTTGATAAAGGGCTCGCAGCCGATGATACCCACGTCGGGGTTCTGCGCGGCCTGATGCACCATGTGCTCGCCGCCGCCGAAGCCCACCTCGAGCCACACATCCCGCCCGCCGAAAAGCGCGTCCAGATCGAGCGGCACCCGGTCCGGGTTCGCGTCCCAGTCGACCAAGCCCGGCGAGAGACCGGCCAGATCCTCCTCCAGATAGGTTTCCTGGCTGTCGCGCAGGGTCTTGCCCTTGCGGCGGCCATAGAAATTGCGCCACGGGGCCTTGGGGTGTTTGTGATGGTCGCTCACGCGTCTGCCTCGCTTACCGGATCAGCCGCGGCACATAGCGGCAAAGCGCCGGGGGCTCAACCGCCCCGTGCGCGGCGTTCGCGGGCTTCGATGCCGCTGAAGGCCGACCAGATGAACAGGCGGAAGATCGGCACCTGCATGAACAAGCCCACGGCAATCAACACGCCGATCATCTGTCCCTGTTCCTGGGGCAGGATGCCCGGCACCCGCCAGCCGATCACATATAGCGCGATGGCAATGGCCATATGAACCAGCATCGCCAGCGCCG
>NZ_MNBL01000195.1 GCF_001879695.1 Nioella sediminis | reverse complement strand
GATCGGCCCCAATGGCGCGGGAAAATCGACGCTAATCGCGCAGATCTCCGGCGCGCTGCGACCTGACAGCGGGCAGGTGATCTTTGACGGGCAGGATGTGACGGCGCTTTCGACGACGCAGCGGGCGCGGGCGGGGCTTGGCCGAACCTTCCAGATTTCGGCGCTGGCGATGGAATTCACCGTGCTGCAAAACGTGGTGCTTGGTGCGCTTGGGCAGCGGGGCAAGGTCTATCGCTTCTTCGGCAACGTGATGCGAGACAAGGCCCTGTTGGCGCAGGCGGAAGACGCTCTCGAACAGGTGGGCCTGGCCGAGTTCCGCAACTTCGTCACCGCAGAGCTGTCCCACGGCCAACGCCGCCAGCTGGAGGTTGCCGTGGCGCTGACCCTGCTACCCAAGACCTTCCTGATGGATGAACCGATGGCAGGGCTTGGTGCGGAAGGCTCGCACCGTCTGACCGGCTTCCTCGACGGGCTGCGAACCCGCGCGCCGATCCTGCTGGTGGAGCATGACATGGACGCGGTTTTTGCGCTGGCCGACCGGATCAGCGTGCTGGTCTATGGCGAGATCATCGCCACCGGAACGGCGGACGAGATCAAGGCCGATCCGCGTGTGAGAGAAGCCTATCTGGGCGAGGAGGACGCGGCATGAGCCTTCTGAAACTGTCCCATGTCTCAGCCTTCTATGGCGCGTCGCAGGCCCTGTTCGATGTGCATCTCGATCTGGCTGAGGGCGAGGTTCTGGCGCTGATGGGGCGCAACGGGATGGGCAAGTCGACCACCGTCAAGGTGATCTGCCGGATGCTGAAGAACCGGGGCGGGTCGGTGATGTTCGACGGGCAGGATCTGGGATCGGTTCCGGCGCACAAGGCGGCGCGGGCCGGGATCGGGCTGGTGCCGGAAGGCCGCCGGTGCTTTGCGCCGCTGACCGTGCAGGAGAACCTGATCGCGGCAGCGCGCAAGGGACATTGGGATATGGCGCGGGTCAGCGAACTGTTCCCACGACTGGGGGAACGACAAGACCAGGTCGCCTCGTCCCTGTCCGGCGGCGAACAGCAGATGCTG
>NZ_MNBL01000194.1 GCF_001879695.1 Nioella sediminis | reverse complement strand
GTGGCCTGATCTGACTGGTCCGGCTTGATTGTTAGTGCATGACTGGTCTCTGGTCCATCTGGACGATGGTCTCGGGAGCTGGTGGGCGGTAGCCCAAAGCACTGTGGGGCCTCTTCGCGTTGTAGTGCTTTCTCCAGCCTTCGATGAGGATTTGCGCCTCCCTGAGTGAATAGAAGATTTCCCTGTTCAGCAATTCGTCCCGGAACCGGGCGTTGAAGCTCTCGACGTAGCCGTTCTCCCAGGGGCTGCCGGGCTCGATGAATGCCGTCTTGGCACCGACGGCCTCGATCCAGGCCCGGACATCCTTGGCCACGAACTCAGGACCGTTGTCGCTTCGCACGAATGCCGGAGGCCCCCGCAGGATGAACAGGTCAGTCAGGGCATCGATCACGTCGGTCGAGTTCAGCTTACGCTTCACACGGATTGTCCCATTGCCCGGCAGGCGCATGGCTTTACCATGCTGCCGAGAGGGGGCATTCCCGGTTGAACTCATCAAGGACGTTCAGCGTGCGGAACGCCCTGCCGTCATCGGTGCGGCAATGGACAAAGTCATAGCTCCAGACGTGGTTCCTGTACCCCGGCCTGAGCCGGATGCATGATCCATCGTTAAGCCAAAGCCGCCCCTTCTTCGGTTGCTTCGGTGGCACCTTCAGCCCCTCCCGCTTCCACAGCCGTTCGACACGGCCAACGCTGACCTGCCAGCCGGCGTCTCTCAGCAGCGCCGCAACTCGGCGGTAACCGTAGCTACCGTACTGCCTGGCCAGCTCGATCATGTCTGAGACAAGCCGGTCTTCATCTTCCCGGCCCTGCGGTTCGTATCTTTGTGTCGATCGATGCTGCCCCAGCACCCGGCAGATCCGGCGCTCCGACACCTTCATCTCACTTCGGATCAAGTCGATGCAGGCACGCCGGCGGGCGGGGCTCAGTAGTTTCCCCGGGCGGCTTCCTTTAGGATGAGCTTGTCCAAAGTTAGGTCAGAGACGGCCTTCCTCAGCCGCTCGTTCTCCTTCTGAAGCCGTTTGAGTTCCTTCAGTTGGTCGGTTCCCATCCCTCCATATTGCTTGCGCCAGCGGTAATAGGTCTGCTCGGTTATGCGAACCTCGCGGATCGCATCCACACGCTGCATTCCCTGGCCGACAAGCACATCAACCTGTCGCAACTTCTGAACAATCTCCTCGGGCTTGTGTCTCTTGTGCGCCATTCTCTGTCCTCCGTTTCCTAAACATAACCTCGGACCAGTTCAGAGGGGGCATTCCA
>NZ_MNBL01000193.1 GCF_001879695.1 Nioella sediminis | reverse complement strand
ACGCGATTTCGAAATCGCGTCCCCGCGATCCATGCCCGATCTTGACATTCCCCTGCCATCCCCGGACTTTGTCCCCCTTCACATTGGACCGCCCCCGGATGTCAGACAGCACAGATCGCCAGCCAGAGGATCTTTGGGAAACCGTCGCCGAGCGTCGTGCGGCGGAGGCGTTGATCGTCGATGTGGACGGGTTCGAAGGCCCGCTCGACGTGCTCTTGACGTTGAGCCGCACGCAAAAGGTGGACCTGCGCAAGATCTCGGTTCTGAAACTGGCCGAGCAATATCTGGCCTTCGTCGAAAAGGCCCGGTCCTTGCGCATTGAACTGGCGGCCGACTACCTCGTGATGGCGGCCTGGCTGGCCTTCCTCAAATCCCGCCTGCTGCTGCCGCCCGACCCTGCCGAGGAGGGCCCGACCGGCGAGGAACTGGCCGCCCATCTGGCCTTCCAGCTCGAACGTCTGCAAGCCATGCGCGACCGGGCTGCGCGGATCATGGCGCGCGATCAGCTTGGCAAGGACCGCTTCGTGCGCGGCCTGCCCGAGCGGGTGGAAACCGCCCGCAGGACGAGCTTCACCGCCTCGCTGCTGGACCTGATGCAGGCCTATGCCCGCACCCGTACCCGCGATGATTTCCGCCCCTTCGTGCTGGACCGCGAGTCTATCTTCACCATGGAGGCGGCCCTGGACCGGATGCGCGGCATGATCGGCTTTTCCGGGGACTGGGTCGATATCTCGACCTTCATTCCCGATGGCTGGCGCCGCGATCCGATGAAACGCCGCTCTGCCACCGCCTCGACCTTCGCCGCCTCGCTGGAGCTGGTGAAGGCGGGCAAGGCGACCCTTCGCCAGACCGAGACATTCGCGCCGATCCACCTGAAAGCAAGAGGCCCCGATGACCGCTGAGGACCCGGATATCGAGCGGGACACCCCGATTGAAGAGGAGCAGGAAGACAGCCTCTTTCAGGCCCCGCCGCTCGCGGAACAGGAACGCATGGTCGAGGCGATGCTCTTTGCGTCGAGCGAGCCGCTGACCACCCGCGCCATGCAGGACCGCATGCCCCATGGCTGCGACGCGGCAGAGGCCATGGTGCTGCTGCGCCGCCGCTATCAGGGCAGGGGGGTCAACGTGGCCCGCGTGGGCGATGCCTGGGCCATTCGCACCGCGCCTGACCTCTCGTTCCTGATGAGCCGCGAGACGGTGGAAACCCGCAAGCTCAGCCGAGCGGCCATCGAAACGCTGGCCATCATCGCCTACCATCAGCCCTGCACCCGCGCCGAGATCGAGGAAATCCGCGGCGTGTCCGTCAGCCGGGGCACCATCGACCAGCTGATCGAGATGGA
>NZ_MNBL01000192.1 GCF_001879695.1 Nioella sediminis | reverse complement strand
CTCAGTCGAGACCGAACTGGAAGAGGAGTCCTGTCTGGCATCCGTTGCCCTGAGCGACGTTTGCGTTTGCGCCGTTTCCGAACTGGAAGATGCCGTAGCTGTCGCAGCCGTTCTGGGCGAGGGTTCCGTGGTGGCCGTTGCCTTCCTGGTGGACGATTCCGGTGTTGCCGCCGCCGGACTGGCCGATGCCTGCGCCGTTGCCGTTGCCGTTCTGGTAGACATGGGCGGGGTCGGCGCCATTGACGATCTGGTAGAGGGCGAGGCCGAAGCGGATGGCGTTGGCTTCATCGGCATTGGTGGGGTTCACCTCGAAGGAGATGGTGCCTCCGGCCATGGCCATGGGGGCGGCCAGGGTGGTGAGGGCGAGGGCGGCTGCGGTGAGGGTCTTGCGGATCATGGGTTTATTCCTTTGGGTCTATCTGTGGGGTTCTGAATGTGTGTCGATTACACTAATAAGGGGGTTCAATCTTTTCCGGGGGCTCAGAGCTCGGTCTCGACGGCGCGGCAGCGATAGGTCTCGCCGTTCACGGTCAGGCTCAGGCTGGCGTCGTAATCGGCGGCATCGCCTGACAGCATCGACTGGCCGAGGGTGACGGTCTCGCCGGCGCGGGCGGTGAAGGCGCCGCCCTGGCGGATATTGGTGCCGCGACCGGCAAGGGAGAAGCTGTAGCTGCCCGAGAGGCTCTCATTGGCCTGCACGAGGCCGCGGAAGGCGGTGGCGCGGCCGGTGTCCTCGACCGAGATCTGGCAGGCGAAGGGGGCGGCGGTTTCCTGCGCGACCGAGGCGGTGGTGCAGGCTGCGGCGAGACCCGCCCCGGCCAGGATCAGGGCCGCGGGAAGGAACCGGCGAGGGGAAAGGGGGAGGGTCATGGGTCTGGTCCTTGGGTTGGTGGCCTGTAGGGATGGCCGGAAATGGGAGGCCCGCGGGGGGGGAAGCGAGGGAGAGAGCCCCCCGCGGGCCGGTCGGGATCAGTTCTGGACGATCACCGCGACGTTGCCATGGCCGACCTGCGTGGAGGAGGCGGAGTTGCCGTTGCCGACCTGGATCACGCCGACGGCGTTGCCGTTGCCCCACTGGGTGGTGTCTGCGCTGTTGCCTGCGCCGATCTGGGCCACACCGGTGACGTTGCCGGAGCCGTAGGTCGAGGAGGAGGCGGAGTTGCCCCAGCCCTGCTGGCCGATCACGGTCTGGTTCCAGTGGCCGTCCTGGGTGGCGATGGCGGTGTTCCATGCGCCGTCCTGGTAGATGGTCATGTCATTGTACCAGCCGGTCTGAGCGCCACCGGCGGCGTTGCCGTAGCCGTACTGCTGAACGTTGACATAAGAGCCACCGGCGGCGGCAGCGCCTGCGACGGGCAGGGCGATGGCGAGGGCGAGAGCGGCGGTTTTCAGGGTGGATGCGATGGTCATTTGAAAAGTCCTTTTGGGTTGATGGTGTCGCTTGGGACGAGGGTGAATGTGATGATGCGGGTGTCGCGGTTCGTGGTGTTGGTGGGCGGCGTCTGCGGTGTTGCGTTTGCCGATGACCAACACTTGGCCCGAACCCCGGCGGTCAGGCAATATCGGCGAGGGGAAAGGCGATAACAGTGAGTTCGTCATCGAATAACACGAACTCATGT
>NZ_MNBL01000190.1 GCF_001879695.1 Nioella sediminis | reverse complement strand
TGGATGAGTTCGTGTTCTGAGGCATACTTGGCGAAGGGGCAATTTCTTGCCTCCTCCCGTTGCCTTCGAAGGTGTTTCTGGCGCCTTGTCGGGTGAGGACACCGACCTGCCCAATTTCGGAACGGTCAGGTCAAGCCTGCCCCCCAGATTGCACCAATCCAACCATTGCACATACAGATCAACGCACCAAGCGATGAGGCCGGTCCAGCCTCATCGCTTGATGCGTCGTGCAGCGGTCTCGGTGGGTCTCGCCCGTCGCGCGGACGCGCGTGATCCACCACCGAAAAGGTTTTTCTTTGCAGGGTAAGTGAAAAAACCTATAAGTTACTTAGGGGTTTTGGCCATTTTTCCCGATAACTCGCACGGCTCGCGACCGGTTGATTTGCCCAGGATGTCAGAATTTTCGAGGCGCAGAGTTGCTCTGACGTCATTTTGAAACGCTGCCTGCGGTTCTGGTGATTTGCGTTTGAGGGTGTGACGGCGGCACACCGGGGGAAGAAACGATGCCAAGATTATCACCGTGGGACGCTATGGGTATAGCCTGGGACGCCTATCAGATCTATGACGGCCTCTCTAGCGAAGATCCATTTGAAGCAGTAAACAGCCGATTGACTGAGCTTCTGAACGCGACTCTAGCCCTGGCGGAAAATGTTGAAGAGGCGCGGCGGGACGCGATACTGACGCATATTTCCACTATGGAAGCGAACATGCGAGTGGCGCAGTCGCAATTAGAGCAGGGCAATCGCGATGATGCCGTTTTGTATTCCAATTTAGCGCTGGCGCAAGTGACGTCCTTTGCGAGCTTAACCCCGGTGGAACGGGTGACTATTGCCCCGATGCTGATCGCAGCAACCGGTTTGCGTCTGCAAATGATGGAGATCTTTCAGGACGGTGCCTACTCGGCTGAGCTGGAATCCGAATTGCTGCGCACGATCGCGGATCTTCGATCGATTCCGGATCCGCTTCGCGACGAGTTGGAGCAGGGAATCGAGATCGTCATTGTAGAAGTAGAAGGTTCTCAGCCGTGGACGATTACGCTGGAATTCCGGACAGGCACCACGGTTCCGGATCAGCAGTCAAGTAATACACTGCTTCAATTTGTACATGAGCCGATCACTGGCATCAGTGTCGGGGGTGTTGGAAGCATTCTAGATATCGTTCCAGAGGTTGGCGACATTGTCGACACCGCTGGATTTCTGGCTTTTGTCGAACAGTATGGTTTGGAGGATCAGGTTGCACCGGCGATCGACCCGGTGGTCGACATTGACTATGACCGCTCTGGTGGCAACCAGCTTGAGGAGCTGGTCTCCCATCTAGAAGAGCTGACCAGCGGGGAATGGTTCGAGGGCGCAGACGGCGTCAACGATTACCTAGAACGCGACCCCGAAGACCCCGACCAGGACCTGCCAGACGTGTTTGACGGCTACAGCGGCAACGACGTTCTCGTCGGCGCGGATGGCAACAACGTGCTGCGCGGCGGGGACGGCAACGACGTTCTGTTGGGCTGGGGCGGCGACGACACCCTGCGCGGCGGCAATGACGACGACAGGCTGCATGGCGGCACCGGCAATGACGACATCGATGGTGGCGACGGGACAGATATCGTCATTTATGCCAGCTCTGACGACGCTGTGCTGGTCGATTTACGCTTCAGCGTTGGGCAGGGAGTTTCCCAGGGCACGGACACGATCTCCAATGTCGAGAACGTCGAAGGCAGCTTCTACAATGACACGCTGATCGGCAATGATTTCGATAATCTGCTTATCGGCCGGGATGGCGGCGATCAGATTTTCGGGGAAAACGGCGACGACACGCTGGAAGGCGGTGACGGTGACGATACCCTGGTCGGCGGCGGCGACAACGACACGGCGGTCTATTCCAGTTTTGCCCTGTCCGCCACCGTCGATCTTGCCATCAGTGGTTCGCAGAACACCGGCGATTTCGGCAATGACCAGCTGTTCAGCATCGAAAACCTGATCTCGGGGGATGGTGCGGATCAACTGGGGGGCGACGCCAACAATAATCGCCTTGAATCTGGCGGGGGCAATGACACGCTTTCAGGACGGGGTGGCAATGACACGCTGAACGGCGGGTCGGGCATAGATACGTTCATATATACCGGCGGCGCCGATGTGATCGAGGATTTCAATGGCGACCTGCTCGACATGTCCGCCGTGTGGTTCTGGGATCAGGCGCAATTGCTCGCGATTGCCCAGGTCCAGAACGGCAACCTTGTGTTCAATTTCGGTGGCGGTGACACGCTGACGCTGATCGGCATCACCGATGCGTCGGTTCTTCAGGGGCGGCTGGTGGGGATCAATACCTCTCCCACGGCAGTCGCCGACACCGCCACCACCGACGAGGATAGCTCGGTTCTGATCGACGTGCTGGCCAATGACACCGACCCGGACACGACCGACACCCTGACCGTCGGATCGGCCAGCATCCAATCCGGGCTCGGCACGGTCAGCATCGCGGCGGATGACAGGTCCATCACCTATGATCCGGGCACGGCCTATCAATACCTCGCCTCCGGCCAGTCCGCGACCGTTGAGGTGCTTTATGAGGTGACGGACGGCAACGGCGGCACGTCATCGGCGGTCGCAACGGTGACCGTGACGGGGGCAAATGACCAGCCCACGGCTGTCGCCGACACCGCCACGACCGACGAAGACAACG
>NZ_MNBL01000019.1 GCF_001879695.1 Nioella sediminis | reverse complement strand
GGCTTCCGCCTCGTCGATCGCGGCGGCGGCCATACTGATCGGGTCGATGGTCGAGGTTTCGATATCGCCAGTCGGTGCGGCGGCTGCGGCAGAGGGGGCGATCTCGGGCTCGGACACTTCTTCGCGGCGCAAGGCGGTCACATTCAGTTCAGTCGGTGAACCGGCAACCATGTTCAGCGCGGCAGCCGCATCGGAAGAGACCTGCAGAACCGGACCGGGGTTGTCGCGTTCGCGCCGGAACAGCGCCCCGATGACGAACCGGCCATTGGCCTCGTTGCGGATGATCACCCGTTCCGGGTCGGTTGCATCCGGGTGCGCCACCCAGACACCGCCAAGCGAAGGCCGTCCGTCCCAAAGGCCCTGGTCTGTTTCCTGGAAAACCTCGGGCGCTTCGATGTCACGTTCCACCAGCCGGGTCGAGCCAGAACGCTCCGAACTGGCGCTGCCGCCTCCGCCCGCGCCTTGGCCGAAGGGTAATTGAAACCCGTCCTCGCACCCCGCAAGCGCAAGCACGAGCGCCAGCGCCCCAAGTAGTCTCACCGGCTGTCCGTCGCCTTTCAGCAAGCTCATCAGCTTTCCCCTGCTCTGCCGCCCCATGCGCTTTTTGATCCGCGCTTTGCCCAAGGCGTTGCCGTCCATGCCGCCGGGTCCGGCCCGGCCATTCGCGCAAAGGATACAGCTTCCCCCGCGCGCTGCAAACCCATCCGTATCGCAATCGGCAACATCCTGCGGTCATTGCCGTTTCCGTGGCCACTTTCAGAATCGCAAAAGAGGCGCTATCGGGGGCTTCCGACCCCCACGGAGGAGTGGCAGAGTGGTCGAATGCACCGGTCTTGAAAACCGGCGTGCGTGAAAGCGTACCGTGGGTTCGAATCCCACCTCCTCCGCCAGAACATTAACGGCACCGCAAGCTATTGATCTGAAGATATAAAATGAGAATGCGTGAAGTGTTTACCACACACGTCTCCCACACACGTTGAGCTACCTTGTCTCAGGTTGGCTGATGTTTGAGCATTCCTTCAGGGAGACGGGAGTCTCGGGTGCTGATCAATGCGGACCAGAATCAATGCGTGTTGACCTATCCTTCACCTGCTCAGATGGTGGACTAAGGACGGGCTGACGCCCGAGCTGTGTCGATTTCTGGCGAGGAGAGTTCATGCCGATACCCGACTACGAGACGTTGATGCTTCCGGTTCTTCAGTTGTTCGCTGACGGCAAGCAGAACGTCGCCGAGTGTCTGCCCAATCTGCGGGAGCAGTTCGACATCTCTGACGAGGAAGCCGAAGAAATGCTCCCCAGCGGGAGGCAGACGCTCCTGTCCAACCGCGCACACTGGGCGAGGACGTATCTGGCCAAGGCGGGCTTACTGACCTCCCCGAAGCGTAACCTCCATGTCATTAGCGATCTGGGGCGGAAGGTTCTCGCCTCGAACCCTGACCGGCTGGACAACAGCGTCCTGTCGCAGTTCGAGGAGTTCACGGTTTGGATCGACCAGTCTCGCGCTGGGGACTCCGAGAAGCCCGGAGAGGACTCGGGAACGGCGAAAGCCACCCCGGTGGACATCACCCCCATCGACGAGCGCCAGACTCCTGAGGACGCCATGGAGGCCGCGTCGGGGCTTTTGGATGCCGCTCTCAGGGATGAGCTGTTGTCCCTCCTCCATCAGATGTCCCCGCAACGGTTCGAGCAGGTGATCTTGGACCTACTGACGGCCATGGGGTATGGCGGTGGTGACGCAGCGCGTGGGTTGACCACAAAGACCACCGGGGACGGGGGCATTGACGGGATTATCCACGAGGATGCGCTGGGCCTCGATGCGGTCTACATTCAAGCCAAGCGATACGCCCCTGACAATCGGATTGGGCGTCCCGACATCCAGCGGTTCATCGGATCGCTGACCGGTGAAGGAGCTACCAAAGGCGTGTTTGTCACCACGTCGGACTTTTCCAAGGAGGCAAGGGAATACCTCCACCGCGTCCAGCACCGGGTCGTGCTGATCAATGGCCAGCGCCTTGCAAGGCTCATGATCCAGCACGGTGTCGGTGTCAGGGCTCGCAAGAGCTACGTCATCCAGAGTGTCGATGAGGATTACTTCGCAGACGTGAACTGAGGCCAACACCATCCGCGTCGTCGAGATCGACGGTGAGCCGTGGTTCGTAGCTGCGGACGTCGCCAATGCGCTGCAGTTCAAGAACGTCTCAACATCCATGTCGCACATTCTCTCGCCTCTTGGTTCAGATGAGAAGATGCGGGCACCCAAGAACCTGTCTCTTGCAAGGCAACCCCTGATCATCAGCGAGAGCGGTCTCTACCAACTGATCATGCGCTCAGACAAGCCGGAAGCCCGAGAGTTCCAGCGGTGGGTCACCCGCGTCGTCCTCCCCGCCATCAGGAAAGACAGTGGTTATGTCATGGGCGAAGAGAAGGTGGTGACCGGGGAGATGGACGAGGACGTGTTCATCGTGCAGGCCGGGTCATAGGTGTTTTCACGTCCAACTTGCTCGTTGTCGTTGGTCTGCTAAAAAAAGCCGAAGGTAGTAACGGCTATTAAGTTGGCTTCGTCTTTCCTGACTTGAGCGCTATCGCGCGTGCGGTCGGCCCATCTGGATTTAGAGGCCGAAATCCGTCCAACACACCTCCGGGGCCATTCAGGCAAAGCGAAGTGAACACCTGCATGTCCTCTCGCGGAATGCGCGTCTGGTACGAGAATATCTCCCGCTTCCCATTCGACAAGCTCACCACATCACTCTCCACAAGCAGGTCCATGAAGCGCTTGGATTTGCCCCCAGGTGAAAGGTCGCCAAGTCCAAAGCCGATATAGTCCCCCACACACGTTGCGAGGTCACCAACAGGCCACGAGACCTTCTCTCCGCTCGCTGCATGAAAGATCACTTCTAGCACCTTAGGAGGCTTGCGAAGGAAGCCACCCCAGCCCCATCCGTTCTTGTGGAACACAACCCAAAATACACGACGATCTGGATCGAAGGGTATCACGATCTCAGGCCCCTCGCCTTCATCCCACCTGCGCAGGCATGTAGGAAAATGATGAGCCTTGGAGCCCATGAAATCCCTCATGGCTAGCGACCACGCCCACTTCTGTCTCTTCACAGGATCATCGTTCAACGTGGCAAACCCCACAGTTTCGGTTCAAATCTCGATGCACGCGAAGCGTCATTCCGTAGCGAACGTCCAGCCCTTGGCGATCTGAACCGATGACCACACGCTTGCCACAGGACCTACGATAGCATCAGGCTGTTTAGCTCACAGATCAAGTCCTGCATTTCCCGGCCAATTAGGTGGCACCATTGAAACGTAGCACCCCCACGCGAACCGAGGGACGCCACGGCTGACGCCGGTGCATCGCTTCAGCAGGTCCAACCCACCCTCACTGCTCTCTGACCACGGCTAGCCCAGCGCTGGCCAAGGCGGAGCTGTGGGGGTGCGGTCTGTCTGGGCCTGCAGGACAACTCAACAACAGCAGATGGACCTGTGACATGACGACAGAAACAGCACTAGACGGCCTTGGGGCAGAAGCCCGCAGGGTCAAGCTCGACGAACTGCACCTCGACACCGACACCTTCCAGTTCCGCTGGGAGGACCTGACGGAAAGCCAAGTCGATGACCTGAGAGACGCGCTAAAGCGGCGGAAGGAACTGGACCCCCTGACAGTCTGGGAGAGGCCCGAGGACGGGTGTCTCTTCGTTGTGGACGGGCACCATCGGTATGAGGCCTACAGGCGTTCAGGCAAGGCTTTGACGGTCTCTGTGGTGGTCCACAGGTGCGACCTCAAGGTAGCCCGATTGCTGGCACTGGAGGAGAACACCAAGACCCGGCTAACGATGTCCCAGCAAGAACGGCTCGATGCGGCTTGGCAGCTTGAGTGCAGCGAGGCCGGATACAGCAAGGCGGAGATCGTGAAGTCGGCGGGCGTCGGAAACGGGACGGTGGCGAACATGAGACGAGTGAAGGGGCGGCTTGCTGAAGCAGGTAGCGAAATCCCCGCGACATGGAGAGCTGCGCAGATACTCGACGCTGGGCGGGAGCAGGACTGGACCGAGGAAGACTGGGACGCCCGGCGGGAGGAGCATGTGCTGAAGCTCAAGGAGGAAATCGCAGGGGCTGTAGCTGCAGCGACACGGACGGACCCCACCATTGCTCCCGATGCGATGCACAGGATCATGGGCGAGGAGCGGTTTCGCCAAGCTCTCGAGTGGCTCGGCTTCTACGAGGGCGAAGAGGACCCGATCACTGGCGTTGTGACCTTCAAGGTGAACAAGCAGCCTGAGCTGGATGCACCGTTCTGAGGGTTCGACGTGGACGGGGTTTAGCGCGAACAGCAGCCCCAGCCCGCAAGGGATGTAGCCCCAGCCAAAGCCAAGGGAATAGCCTTGGACGTAGCTTGGGTGTGCATCCCTTGGGTGTGCAAGATGCACAGGCTGGCGGGGTTCCCGGCGGTTTTTGGCACAAACTTCTGAGCGGCCTACCATTATATTGGCGTTGGCGTTCTTCCCCCATAGGCCCCCCGGCAGCGGTGAGCAGGATCGCTTTACCCCTGCCCACTGGGGGCGTCTATGCGATGAGGGTGGGGGTATGTGCGGGCGGTCGGTTGCTCACCGCCTGCACCTGCCTCGGCCTAAGCCAGAGTTAGCCCAGCCTGCGTTCTTCCTTCACAGCAGGCCACGGGGTCAGGTACATCTCGTGCCTTCCCCAAGCAACGCGGTATTCTCTTGCCCGGTTCGCGTACGTGAGCTTCTCCGAGTGGAGAGGCATGGCGAACTGGGCCGGGAAGCGTACTAGCGTGACGGAGCCGACGAGGGGAAGGTTGATGGTGAGCGTGTTCATGTGCGCATGTCCTTGTGTGTTGGAGCTGCGCAGGGTCTTCAGCTATGCCACTACGCATAGATCGCCCTGCTTTCATTGGTAGCTCAACGCATCGGGGATCACCACAACAGAACAGCCCAGCGCCTGTGCGGCGGAATGACTCAGGACGAGCGACATATCTCTTTGTTCCTTATGGGTATACCCCAGCGCAACGTCTAGATGACACAGGGAACGTGTAACAATAGGGTTGCATTCTGCATTCTGGTACGCCATGTGTTCAGGGTCTTAGAGCCAAAAGGAACACAACATGGCAACGTACGGCTACGCTCGAGTGTCCACCACGGACCAAGACCTCACTGTCCAACGAGAGGCGTTGAAGGCGGTGGGGTGCGAGATCATCCGAGAGGAGAAGGTCAGTGGGACCAGTCGGCAGGGACGGGATGAGCTGGAGACCCTACTCCAGTTCCTTCGCCCCGGTGATACGCTTGTGGTCACGCGGCTGGATCGCTTGGCTCGGTCCATGGATGACCTGTCCCAGATCGTGAACGAGCTGCAGCAGCGGGGCGCAGCGCTCAAGGCGACGGAGCAGCCGGTGGATACCAGCACGGCAGCAGGCAAGGCGTTTTTTCAGATGCTGGGGGTCTTCGCTGAGTTCGAGACCAACCTGAGGCGGGAACGCCAGATGGAGGGGATCGCCAAGGCCAAGGCCAAGGGGGTCTACAAGGGCCGCAAGCCGTCCATCGACGTGGAAGAGGTTAAGCGGTTGAGGGACGAGGAGGGGCTTGGGGCGACGGAAATCGCCAAGCGGTTGGGCATTGCGAGGACATCGGTCTACCGAGCTTTGTGACCCAGACATGAGGGTCGGCCAATCTCTTCGGTATCCCGCCACGCCCTTCTCCAGCGTGGAGTGGTCATGATATCGTCAAGACAAGTCCGAGCGGATGCCTGTCTGGAATGGCAGGACAAGCTAGCCGTGCAGCTAAAGTGCAGAACCGGAAACGTGGAGATCAAAAGCAGCTCTTATGGCAAACAAATGGAGCATCCCACCTTGGCTCGAGGCAGTAGTGCGACAGCGCGATTTGGTCTGCGTCTACTGTGGCAATGCATTCACTTCACCGGATGTATCAACAAAATCGGCACCAAGTTGGGAACACATAATCAATGACGCCACGATCATCACCGAGGACAATATTGCCCTCTGCTGCCGTGGTTGCAATGCAAGCAAAGGTCAGAAGCGGGTTTCCGACTGGCTCTCTTCCCCCTACTGCGCAAACCGGGGCATCAGATTCGAAACGGTTGCTCCAGTGGTCAAGAAAGCGATCCAAAATGGTCAGTAGGCTTTTGACGACTGCTGACCGGCTCTTGTCACGCATATATCCTCATTGGTCAGGACGACACTGCAAACGTCACACCCGGGTAGTCGATAATCTCAAAGGCTTCCCGCTTGACCTGGAATGGTACACCCCCTGAGTACAGCCCATACGTCATGGTAGGGACCTCATGCCCCAAGATGCGGGCGCTGACCGACTCTTGCACCCCGGCAGCCTCGAGCTGCGTCGCAACGGTCTTCCTGATGGAGTGGAACACGTAGTCTCTTCCGAAGCCCTGAGCCGTCTTGAGGTGGCCGAAGCGCTTCCCAATGGCGTTTGAGCGGTCGCCGTACTTGTTGGTGCTCAGGTCCGACAGGAGGTAGCCGTCCCTGCTCGTTGCTGAGAGTTCGTGGACGAGGGGGAGGAGACGGGAGTGGACGGGGACCTCGCGCCACCCGGCCTCTGACTTGGCGTCTTCGATCTGCAACCTGTCTGCCAGTACGTGACTGAGCCGGAGACTACACAGCTCCTCGATCCTGCAGCCTGTCCACATAGCAAGCCAGATCAGGCGGAGGAGGGGCGTGTCGCCTTTGGTCTCCGCAGCTTCAAGCAGGACGACCACTTGCTCAGGAGTGAAGGCTTTGCGCTGGGCTGCAAGCTGTGCCTTGGTCTTCTTGCGGGGTGCAGGGGGAACGGCCTTGCTGAACGGGTCGCCGGTCCCTGCCGCTGAACCTCGCCGCTGGAGGAACGCCCAGTAACCGCGACACGCTGACACGATACGACGCACAGTTGCGGGAGATAGGCGCTCCTCGTGGAGCAAGTGGTCTACCCAGTCCAACACGGCTTGCCTGCCCACGTCCTTCGTCAGGCGAAACCGCTGGGAGAACCTGAGTACATCCGAGCGCTTCATGTCGATGGTCTTGGCCTCGTTGTCGAGCGTGGCCAGCCAGTCCTCGAGCAGCTCATCTGTCTGTTCCCACTGACGCGTTGCCAGCTTGAACATTGCCGTACCTTGGCCGGGGGTGGTTCGGTCACGCTCTTTGGCCAGTTCCACCATGACGGACTCGACGCCTTCCCGTTCCTCTTCGTCTGTGATGCTGTCGAGCTGCTCACGCCAAGCCAAAGCCGTAGCCTGATGATCTGCCAGAGGGGCAGGGTCTCCACGGCGTACAGCTTCGATCAGGGCCTTCCACTGGCCGATGACCTGAGGGACCTTGCGTTCGGCTTCCGTGAGGCTCTCGGTCTTGAGGCTCTCCACGAACCGGGCATGACCACCCAGCGCTGGGCGGAGTGCCTTGGGGATGTCGAGGACGGCATACCACCTACGGCGGCGCTTCTGGAGGTACTTGGGCATCTGCTTCCACACACGTTGACCACACACGTTTGAGGCATAAACACCCAAGAAATCAAGCAATACAAGGCGAAATGATGCTTAAGCGTAGAATCCCACCTCCTCCGCCACTACAAGAATCTAATCTTCTTTAAAAATTGATAAGTCAGTATTTGCCTTAGGGGCATTTCCCCAAGGTAGCGTCCCTTCACTTGGAATTTGATGCTCGCCTTCGCTGCACCGCCCCCGAGTTCGGGCCGCCGGAAGCAGTATTTGCCCCGATGACGGGCCGGTGATGCCATCGGGATAGTGTAAGGTGATCGGGACGTTGTATCCAATCGCACTGCGGGGGCTGTCTTCGTTGTGGTGCCCACGCCAATCCTTTAATTCTTCGCGGGCATCCATGCATCCGTCTTGAACCATGCAAACCAGGACCGCAGCCTCTCGAGTAGACAGCATTTCAAGATAAGTCGTGCCGCTGCTCTGGCTGAGTGGCGCTTGCTCTGCGCTGCGAAAGGGAGAGGCCTATTGTTCGTGTGGAGATTGGTACGAATTCGTCTGACGCTGCCACTACGTGGAATGGTCATCGATAAGTGGGGTGGGTTTGGCGAAACGTGCCAAGTCCTCGGCGTCCGTGATCTTGATATGGTTGCCGTGGACCCGCACGCCGTAAGGCTCCAGTCCCTTGAAGGCGCGGCTCAGATTTTCCGGGGTCATTCCCAGAAAGGAGGCCAAGCGCCGTTTTTCCATGGTCAGGTCGAAGGCGTCAGACGCCGTTCGCGATCTCTGGCGCAGCAAGTAGTTTGCCAGTCTTTCCAATGACGTCCGCAGTTTGAGGTCTTTGGTGTTCTTCACGACGGCGCGGTAGCATTGTGAAAGCTCGGTCACGATCGCCCGTGCGAACGCACCATCTTTCTCGAACACACTTCGCACATCTTCGGAGGGTAGAAGGATGATCCTGCTCTTTTCCAATGTCCGTGCAGACATCAGGTAGGGCGCATCCTTGATGGTGGCCGCAAGAATGAATGTGCTGACAGGGCGCACGGTCGCCAAGCTGGTTTCCCTGCCGTTCCATGATGAAAACAGGTCGACGGAGCCGGACATCACAACGTGCAGGAAGTCCGGAGTGTCCCCCTCGGTGATCAGATCGATCCGCGGCGGAAAGTTCTGGACGTAGGACCCTCGCATGAGGGTTTCGAAATGCCCTTGATCCATATCGGCAAACAGGGCGAGGTCGCGCACTTCTTGTCGATACGACTCGGGCATGGTCTGCAGGTGCCTCCTTGTGTTGCGTGGGGGCATCCTTTTCCCTCGCTTGATAAATGTCAAGCAGTCGATTGACGGCCGCTACTTGTCGGATTGACTGACCGCCCGCACTGACATGATGAATATCTGTAAGTCATTTATTTTGCTGAATAATCGTCATTCTTTTGATCTGAATCAACTCTGGCCGCTCCGAAGGGCTGCATGTCTGCCGCAACCCGGAACAGCAGCAATGGCTGCATAAGGCGGAGGGGCCGCGATGGAACTTCAGAACAAGGCCACGGCGCTGTGGTCGAATTTCTTCAACGTAAAGATGGTGCAGATCAGAACCTTCCACATGACGTGGTTTGCGTTCTTCTCGTGCTTTTTCGCATGGTTCGGCATTGCGCCGCTGATGAGTGTTGTGCGCGATGAGCTGGCACTGACGCCGAACCAGATCGGATGGGCGATCATCGGGTCCGTCTCGATGACCATTTTTGCCCGGCTGTTCATCGGCTGGCTCTGCGATCGCATCGGGCCGCGGAAATCCTACACGTGGCTGTTGCTGATCGGGTCCTTGCCGGTCATGGGGATCGGCCTTGCGCAATCCTTTGAAACCTTCTTGCTGTTTCGCGTCCTGATCGGCGGCATTGGGGCTGCGTTCGTTATCACGCAATACCATACCTCTGTCATGTTCGCGCCCAATGTGGTTGGCCAGGCAAACGCAACATCGGCGGGCTGGGGCAATCTGGGCGGGGGCGTCACGCAATTTGTCATGCCGCTTCTGTTTTCGGTCATGGTCATTGGGTTCGGCTTCTCCGAAGCGGTTGGCTGGCGCCTGTCCATGGTTGTGGTCGGTGTCATCATCTTCCTGACCGGGATCGCCTACTATTTTCTGACCCAGGACGCGCCAGACGGCAACTTCGATGACCTGCGCGCGCAGGGCAGGATGGAAGAAAAGAAAAAAGTCACCGGCAACTACATGCAGGCCCTCAGAGACCCGCGGGTTTGGGTTCTGTTCGTGATCTATGGCGCCTGTTTCGGCATCGAACTGACGGTAAACAACGTCGCTGCGCTCTACTTCATGGACTACTTTGATCTGTCCCTTGTGACAGCTGGTCTGGTTGCTGCTTCATTCGGCCTGATGAACCTGTTTGCCCGCACGATGGGCGGCCTGTTCGGTGACAACTTCGGATCGCTATGGGGCCTCAAGGGGCGGGCATTCTGGCTTTTCATCTGCTTGTTCTTCGAGGGCTGCGCTCTCATGGTCTTCAGCCAGATGCATGTGCTGTTCCTCGCGTTGCCGGCACTTATCGTCTTTTCCCTGTTCACCCAGATGGCGGAAGGGGCAACCTACTCCGTCGTGCCCTTCATCAACAAGAAGGCGCTTGGGGCCGTTGCTGGCGTGGTCGGCGCGGGGGGCAACGCCGGTGCCGTGCTTGCGGGGTTCCTCTTCAAGAACGTGATCGACTGGTCCGAGGCCTTCTTCATCCTTGGCATGGTCGTCACCTGCGCCTCTTTTCTTGCGTTCTTCGTTCGCTTTTCGACCCGGCAGGAAGACGAGGAGCGCGCCAACTTCGCGGCGGCCAATATCGAGACGCTGCGGTTGCGAGCGCTCAAGGCGAATGCGGCCCTGGAAGAGGGCCTGACCGCAATCGCCAAGAAAAACGGGAACCAACCGGCCGAATGACACGAACCCGGCAGGCCGATGAGCGGCCCGCCACACATTCCATACGCCACCACGGGAGGACCCCATCATGGCGACCACCGCAACCCCATCTGCCAACAGCGGCTATCTGCTGACCGATTGGCGGCCGGAAGACCCGCAATTCTGGGACAGCGAAGGCAAGCGCATCGCAACCCGCAACCTCTGGATTTCGATCCCCAACCTGCTTTTGGCCTTTTCGGTCTGGATGGTCTGGTCGGTCGTTGTCGCCAAGATGCCCGCGATCGGTTTCGACTTTTCCGTAGGCGAACGGTTCTGGCTTGCCGCTTTGCCCGGCCTTTCGGGCGCGACTCTGCGCATTTTCTACAGCTTCATGGTGCCCATCTTCGGGGGCCGCAAATGGACTGCCATCTCGACGGCCTCCCTGCTGCTGCCTGCGCTCGGGATCGGCTTTGCGGTGCAAAATCCCGAGACAAGCTATGTCACTTTCCTGATCCTTGCCCTGATGTGCGGGTTCGGCGGTGGCAACTTCGCCTCCTCGATGGCGAATATTGCCTACTTCTATCCGAAGAAAACCAAGGGAAATGCGCTGGCGCTGAATGCCGGTCTGGGAAATCTCGGCGTGTCGGTCATGCAGTTCGTGGTCCCGGTCGTCATAACAATGGGCGTGTTCGGCGCAATCGGGGGCGAACCGCAGCAACTGTCCGATGGCGGTCAGCTTTTCATTCAGAACGCAGGCTTCATCTGGGTGCCGTTCCTGGCCGTCAGTGCAATCGCCGCATGGTTCGGGATGAACGATATTGCCGATGCGAAATCGTCCTTCTCGGATCAGTCCGTGATTTTCAGCCGCAAGCATAACTGGATCATGTGCGTGCTCTATACCGGCACATTCGGCAGCTTCATCGGCTATGCGGCTGGCTTCCCTTTGTTGATGCGCACTCAGTTCCCGGAAGTTGATGTGCTGAGATATGCCTTTCTCGGACCGCTTGTCGGCGCGTTGAGCCGGGCGGCGACGGGCTGGATCTCTGACAAATTCGGTGGCGGGCGCGTAACCTTCTGGACCTTCGTTGCCATGATCGTGGCGGTTTTAGGGGTGTTGCAGTTCCTGCCTTCCGAGGCGTCGCCCGGCGGCAATTTCTGGGGCTTCTTCGCCTGCTTCATGGCACTGTTCTTCCTGACCGGCGTTGGCAACGCGTCGACCTTCCAGATGATCCCGTCGATCATGAAACAGGAAGTCCCGCGTCTGATGCCGACCCTCGACGCAGGTGCCCTGCAAAAGCAGACCGAAATGGAAAGTGCGGCGATCATCGCCTTCACCTCGGCCATCGCAGCCTACGGTGCCTTCTTCATCCCCAAGCTCTACGGCACTTCCATAGCCATGACGGGTGCCCCGAATGGTGCCCTGTGGGCGTTCCTTGGCTTCTACGCCGTCTGTGCCGCGATCTGCTGGATCTTCTACAGCCGCAAATCCGCACCTGTTCCCTGCTGAACCAGACGGGCCTGCCGCGCCGCCTGGGTGGCGCGGCCACCGAATTTAGGAGAGAAACCATGAGCCACCTGCTCGACAGATTGAACTTCCTTCAGTCAAGGGAAATCGACCAATTCTCGAATGGCCACGGTCAGGTCACGCGCGAAAACCGCGACTGGGAAGAGACCTACCGCAACCGCTGGCGGCACGACAAGGTTGTGCGCTCGACCCATGGAGTGAACTGCACCGGGTCGTGCAGCTGGAAAATCTATGTGAAATCCGGGATCGTGACCTGGGAAACCCAGCAGACGGACTACCCGCGCACGCGCGCCGATCTGCCCAACCACGAACCGCGCGGTTGTGCGCGGGGGGCGTCCTATAGCTGGTATCTCTATTCTGCCAATCGGGTGAAGAACCCACTCGTGCGTGGCCGCCTGATGAAGGCCTGGCGTAAGCTGCGCGAGACGATGGAGCCGATCGAGGCCTGGACGACGCTTCAGGCCGATCCGATCCTTCGCGCATCCTATGTGGAAACCCGCGGCAAGGGCGGCTTCGTCCGCGCCACATGGGACGAAGCGACCGAGATCACGGCCGCGGCCAACGCCTACACCGCCAAGACCTATGGCCCTGACCGCGTGTTCGGCTTCTCGCCGATTCCCGCGATGTCGATGGTCAGCTACGCTGCCGGGTCGCGGTATCTGTCCCTGATGGGTGGCGTCTGCATGTCATTCTATGACTGGTATTGCGACCTGCCGCCCGCCTCGCCCATGACCTGGGGCGAACAAACCGACGTGCCCGAAAGCGCCGATTGGTATAATTCCGGCTACCTGCTCCTTTGGGGGTCCAACGTGCCGCAGACGCGCACGCCGGACGCTCATTTCTACACCGAGGCACGCTACAAGGGCACGCGGTCCGCCGTCATCTGCCCCGACTATTCCGAGGCCGCCAAGTTCGGCGATGTCTGGTTGAACGCCAAGCAGGGCACCGATGCCGCCCTTGCCATGGCTTTTGGCCACGTGATCCTGCGCGAGTTCCATCTGGACCGTCAGGCGGAATATTTCGAGGATTACACCCGCAAATACTCGGACTTCCCGATGCTGGTCAGGTTGGACGAGAAGAACGGAAAGCTTGTGCCGGGGCGTTTCCTGAGGGCCGACGATCTGGACGGCAAACTGGGCGAAGACAACAACCCCGAATGGAAGACCGTCGCTTTTGATGAGGTCTCTCAGGCCCTCGTCGCGCCTAACGGGTCCGTCGGTTATCGTTGGGGCGAAGACGGCGAGTGGAACCTCGAAGAAAAGGCGAACGCGGTCGAGACGAAACTCAAGATGAGCTTTGTTCTCGAAGAGGATCATGACGCCATCCTGGGGGTCGATTTTCCCTATTTCGGGGGCGAGGCCTTTGGCCAGTTCAAGACGGATGCCGATCACCCCGACATCCTGACCCGCAACATCCCGGTCAAGAAGATCCAAACCGCCGAAGGCGAGATCGCCGTGGCCACGGTGTTCGATCTCTTCTGCGCCAACTATGGGCTGGACCGGGGTCTGGGCGGTGACTGGGTCACCTCCGACTATGCCAATGACATGCCCGGCACGCCCGCTTGGGCCGAGAAGATCACGGGTGTTCCGGCCGACAAGATCATCCACGTGGCCCGTGGCTTTGCCGACAACGCGGAGAAGACCAACGGCAAGTCGATGATCATCATCGGGGCAGCGATGAACCACTGGTTCCACATGGACATGAACTATCGCGGCGTCATCAACATGCTGGTGATGTGCGGTTGCGTCGGGCAATCCGGTGGCGGTTGGGCCCATTACGTGGGGCAGGAGAAGCTGCGCCCGCAGACCGGCTGGCAACCGCTGGCCTTCGCGCTGGACTGGAACCGTCCACCCCGGCACATGAACTCGACCTCTGCCTGGTACGCGCATACGGATCAATGGCGCTACGAGACCCTGAAGGCAGACGAAATCCTGTCACCCACAGCGCCCGAGGGCGATTGGGACATCTCCCTGATCGACTACAATATCCGGGCCGAGCGCATGGGTTGGCTGCCATCGGCACCGCAACTCAAGACCAACCCGCTTGAGGTTGCAAAGGCGGCAAAGGCGGCCGGAAAGGAGGTTCCGGCATATGTCGCGGAGACTCTCAAGTCCGGCGATCTGGAAATGTCCTGCGAGGATCCGGACAATCCCGCCAACTGGCCGCGCAACCTGTTTGTCTGGCGGTCAAACCTGCTGGGCTCCTCGGGCAAGGGGCACGAATATTTTCTCAAGCACCTTCTGGGCACCGATCACGGTGTGATGGGCAAGGATCTTGGCCAGGATGGCGGCCAATTGCCGAAAGAGGCCAAGTGGCACGATCAGGCGCCGCGCGGCAAACTGGACCTGCTGGTGACCATCGACTTCCGGATGAGCACGACCTGCGTCTATTCCGACATCGTTCTGCCAACGGCCAGTTGGTACGAAAAGGACGACATGAATACGTCGGACATGCATCCGTTCATCCACCCGCTGCAAGCGGCGGTGGATCCGGCCTATGACTCCAGGTCCGACTGGGAAATCTTCAAGGCGATTGCCAGGAAATTCCAGGAAATCGCGCCCGGTTATCTGGGCAAGGAAACGGATATCGTCGCGCTGCCGATCCTGCACGACACCCCGGCGGAAATCGCGCAGGATCAGGTGAAGGACTGGAAAAAAGGCGAATGCGATCTGATCCCGGGCAAGACCGCCCCTGCTTTCGTTGCGGTCGAGCGGGACTATACCTCGATCTACGATCGCTTCACGGCGCTTGGACCGATGCTCGACAAATTGGGCAATGGCGGCAAGGGCATCACCTGGAATACGCAGGACGAGATCGACAACCTGTCGGCCCTGAACGGTGTGCAGCCGGAGGGTGCCGCGGCGGGCAGGCCCAGGATCGAAACGGCGATTGATGCCTGCGAAGTCATTTTGATGCTGGCGCCCGAGACCAACGGCAATGTCGCCGTAAAGGCTTGGGAAGCGCTGGAAAAGGCCACCGGGCGGGACCACGCGCATTTGGCCGAGGGCGAGCATGGCAACAAGATCCGCTTTCACGACATCGCAGCTCAACCGCGCAAGATCATCTCCAGCCCCACATGGTCGGGCATCGAGTCGGAGAAGGTCAGCTACAATGCGGGCTATACGAACGTCCATGAACTGATCCCGTGGCGCACCCTGACAGGGCGGCAACAGCTCTATCAGGATCACCTCTGGATGCGGGCGTTCGGCGAAGGCTTCATGTCCTACCGCCCGCCGGTCGATCTCAAGACGATCACTGCGAATGTGCAGGATGCGGGCGACAACCTCGTTCTGAACTTCATCACGCCGCACCAGAAATGGGGCATCCATTCCACCTACACCGATAACCTGCTGATGCTGACGCTGAACAGGGGCGGCCCGGTGATCTGGATCAGCGAGACCGACGCCAGGAGCGCGGGGATCGTGGATAACGATTGGGTAGAGCTTTACAACACCAACGGTGCGCTGACGGCGCGTGCGGTGGTCTCGCAGCGGATCAAGGACGGCACGACGTTCATGTATCACGCCCAGGAGAAGATCGTGAACACGCCGGGCTCGGAAAAGACCGGGCATCGCGGCGGGATCCACAATTCGGTGACCCGCGCGGTCCTGAAACCCACCCACATGATCGGCGGCTATGCCCAGCAATCCTATGGCTTCAACTACTACGGCACCGTGGGGGCCAACCGCGATGAATTCGTCGTCGTTCGCAAGATGAGACACGTGGACTGGCTCGACCGCGAAAAGAGCTGGGACGCATCTGAACAGGAGGCAGCAGAATGAGAATCCGCGCACAAATCGGCATGGTGCTGAATCTCGACAAATGCATCGGGTGCCACACCTGTTCCGTCACTTGCAAGAACGTGTGGACCAGCCGCGATGGCGTTGAATACGCATGGTTCAACAATGTCGAAACCAAGCCCGGCACCGGCTACCCGACCGACTGGGAAAACCAGGACCGCTGGAAAGGAGGCTGGGAACGCACCAGGGCTGGCAAGCTGCAACCCAGGCAGGGCAGCAAATGGCGCATTCTGTCCAACATCTTCGCCAATCCGTCGATGCCCGAGATCGACGATTATTACGAGCCGTTCGATTTCGACTATGACCACCTGAAATCCGCCCCGGAGATGGAGGCATTCCCCACGGCGCGCCCCCGGTCGAAGATCACCGGCGAGCGGATGGAAAAGATCGAGAAAGGTCCGAACTGGGAGGAAATCCTTGGCGGCGAATTCTCCAAGCGGTCGCAGGACTACAACTTCGAGGGTATCCAGAAGGAGATCTACGGGGAGTACGAGAATACATTCATGATGTATCTCCCCCGGCTGTGCGAACACTGCCTGAACCCGGCCTGTGCCTCGTCTTGCCCGTCCGGGGCGATCTACAAGCGCGAGGAAGACGGCATCGTCCTGATTGATCAGGAAAAGTGTCGTGGCTGGCGAATGTGTGTATCGGGCTGCCCTTACAAGAAGATCTACTACAACTGGGAAAGCGGCAAATCCGAGAAATGCACCCTGTGCTATCCCCGGATCGAGAGCGGCAATCCGACGGTCTGTTCGGAAACCTGTGTCGGGCGCATTCGGTATCTGGGGGTCATGCTCTACGACGCCGACAAGATTGCCGATGCCGCGAACATGGCGGACGAACAGGATCTCTATGATGCGCAACTGGGCGTGTTTCTCGACCCCAACGACCCTGTCGTGATCGAGACGGCCCGTGCCGATGGCATCCCGCAGGACTGGATCAAGGCGGCACAGGAAAGCCCGATCTGGAAGATGGCGATGGAGTGGAAGGTCGCCTTCCCGCTGCATCCCGAATACCGGACATTGCCCATGGTGTGGTACATTCCGCCGCTGTCCCCGATCCAGAACGCCGCCGAAGCGGGAACCATCGGGACAGAGGCCGGAATGCCGGACGTCAGAAACCTGCGTATTCCCGTCAGATACCTCGCCAACATGCTGACAGCAGGGGACGAAGCACCTGTGATCACGGCGTTGGAACGGATGCTGGCGATGCGGTCCTACATGCGATCCAAGACAATCGAAGGCGTGGTTGACGAAGCCATTGCCGCTCGGGTCGGGCTTTCGGGCCGGGTGATCGAGGACATGTACAAGATCATGGCGCTGGCCGATTACGAGGACCGCTTTGTCATCCCCACCACGCATCGTGAACAGGTCGAGGAAGCCTATGACCTGCGCGGCGGTTGCGGGTTTACCGACACCAACGGCTGTTCCACCGGATCATCCGGCAAGTCGTTGTTCGGCGGTTCCAGAAAACCCCTCAAGATGCCGACGGAGGCGATGTGACATGGACCGTACACTGAAAGCATTGTCGGTGATGCTGAGCTACCCGACCCGAGACCTGCAAAAGGCCATGCCCGAGATTGGCGGAATCCTGTCATCGGACACGCGTTTGACGGCCGCAACCCGGCGGGCGTTGCGCCCGCTGGTGGAGGAGCTGCGCACGCGCGACATATATGAGCTGGAAGAACAGTTCGTGCTGCTCTTCGATCGTTCGCGCACCCTGTCGCTCAACCTGTTCGAACATGTGCACGGCGAAAGCCGTGACCGTGGCGGCGCGATGGTCTCCTTGATCGAGACATACAGGGCCGGCGGGTTTGATCCCGTGACATCCGAACTGCCGGACCACCTGCCTGTCTTGTTGGAATTCCTGTCCACGCGCCCTTCGTCCGAGGCACAGGATACTCTGGCGGACGCGACGCATATCCTTGAGGCTCTGAACGCTCGGCTTGTCCGGCGCGAAAGCCCTTATGCCGCCGTGTTCGCCAGCCTTTTGCAACTTGCAGGTGTGAAGGCCGATCAGGAGGCTGTGGCGGAGATGCTCGCGCAGCCCGATGACGACCCCGCCGATCTGACGGCGCTGGACGAGGTTTGGGAGGAAAGCGAAGTGCTGTTCGGACCTGACCCCAATGCCGGATGTCCGCAAGTGCGCGACATGCTCGCCCGCATGGATATGCCACCAACCGCTACTGTACCCACGAGATCCGCGCCGAATGCGGCAGCGGAATGAGGGAGATGAAAGATGCATAACTTCCTGTTTGGACTCTACCCCTACATCGCCCTGTCCGTTTTGATTATCGGCTCGATCGCCCGGTACGAACGCGACCCGTTCACTTGGAAATCCTCGTCCAGCCAGTTGTTGCGGCGCAAGCAATTGGTGGTCGGATCAATCCTGTTTCATGTGGGCGTTTTGGTGATCTTCTTCGGCCACCTCATCGGCCTTCTGACACCGATCTGGCTGTTTGACGCGCTTGGTATCGGACATGGCACGAAGCAGGTTCTTGCCGTGGTGGCCGGTGGCATTGCCGGGGTCATGGCGCTGGTGGGGGGCGGGATGCTCATGCACCGCCGTTGGACCGACCCGCGGATTCGCCGAACATCAAGCTTTGCTGATAACGCGATCCTTGCCCTGCTTCTTGCGCAGCTTGTGTTGGGGCTGGGAACGATCTTCGTGTCGCTCCAGCATCTCGATGGCCACGAAATGACGACTTTCATGGCATGGGCACTTGGCATCGTGACCTTTCAGTCGGGCGCGGCGGATCACATCGTCGGGGCGGCACTGATCTTCAAGTTGCACATCTTCCTTGGCCTGACGATCTTTCTGGTCTTCCCGTTCACGCGGCTGGTTCACATCCTGTCGGGATTTTCCGCGCCGATCAGGTATCTCTTGCGGCCGGGTTATCAAATCGTGCGTACCCGTCGTCAAAAGCCGCTGGCTGCATCTGACACCCCGAAATCGACACCGGCGGAGTAGAGCAGATGAATGCAGCCCTCTTTCCGGATCTGGTCGTCAACGGAGAGCGTGTCCCTCACGCTCTGGTTGCGGCCGAGACGCAGAACCAGACCGCGCCGGCAGGCAAACCCGGCATCGCCTGGCGCAAGGCGGCCAATGCGGTGGCGATCCGTACCCTGTTGTTGCAAGAGGCGCGGTCGCGCTGCATTGAAGCTGAACCATTGGAAGTCGGGCCGGGGCGCTTCGAGACGCAGGAGGAGGCCCTGATCCGGGGCCTGCTCGACCAAGCGATTGATGTCGTTCCCCCGACCGAGGCGGATATCACCTCCGAATGGCTGAAAGATCCGACGCGCTTTCGTTCGCCGCCGCTGTGGGAAGTGTCACACATTCTATGCGCCTGCGATCCGCGCAACGAGGCGGATCGCGTCAAGGTTCAGATCCGCGCGCAAGGGCTGCTTGCCCTCGTTCTCAGCGATCCCAGTAGCCTTCCCGCCATCGCCGCGCGCGAAAGCGATTGCGGGTCGAGGTCGTCGGGCGGCGCCTTGGGCCAGCTTGGCCCGAACGACACCGTGCCGGAGTTCGAGGCCGCCCTGCGTCAGCTTGCCGAAGGTGAGATCTCGCCAGAGCCGGTTCTCACCCGTCACGGCTATCACATCATCCGGATGGATGCGGTTGCCTTGGGGCAGGTCCTGCCATTCGAGGCCGTTCGCGACAGGATTGCCGAAGCGATGGAGAAAACATCCTGGGCACGGCAGTCGAGGGCCTTCATCGCACAGCTCGTCGAGGCCGCTGAAATTCGAGGGGCAGATCTCAACAGGGCCTGATCGGGAGAAGTCCGCGATGAAAAAGCAATCTGAACGGCAGCGGAACGCGGCAAGGGGGGAAAGCTCCGGCACCCGTCCATTGCATGGTCCGCTGGATTTCATCGCCGAAGATCATATGCGCGAACGGGAAGTCTGTGCGTTGATCGACCGGATCGTGGCCTCTGCATCCATGGAACAGGCCGATCTTGATCACGTGCTGACATTCCTGGAGGCGGTGCTGCCGCAGCATCTGGCGGATGAGGAAATCGATCTGTTTCCATTGATGCTGAAACGGTGCGCGCCGGAAGATGAAATCGAAAAGGTGATCGACAGGCTTCAATCCGATCACGGTCATGCGCTTGCGGATGCGCCTGCGATTGCCGCGATCATTCAGGGCATTGGCGCGAGTCCCTCGAAGCCATCCCAATCGGATTGTGCGCTATTGTCGGACTTCGCCCACCATGCACGCCGCCACCTGATCCTCGAAAACGCGGTCATCCTCCCGATTGCCCGTGCAAGGCTCACCAAAAAAGACCTTCGGCTGATGGAACGGCACATGCTGGAGCGCCGAGGTCTCTCGTCGCCGCTCGGAGAATGAAAAAATGCTGAATGACCTTCTTGATCGCAATGCGACCTGGTCCGACCAAAGAAACCGCGATGAACCGGGCTATTTTGCGCGGCTGGCAACGCGGCAAACGCCCGAGTTCTTCTGGATTGGCTGCTCTGACAGCAGGGTGCCCGCCAATGTGGTCGCGGGTCTCGATCCCGGCGAGGTGTTCGTGCATCGCAACGTGGCGAATGTCATCCACTCGTCGGATATGAATATGCTTTCCGCCCTGGAGTTTGCTGTTGATGCGCTCAGGATTCGAGAGATCATTGTCTGCGGTCACTACGGGTGCGGCGGGGTCAAGGCCGCGACCGAAGACCTGCCACATGGCCTGGCGGATCACTGGCTGGAACCGATCCGGCGTCTTGCCCGTGCCTATGCCATTGATCTTGCTCAAATTGATGATCAAGAGGCGCGCCGCGACAGGCTTGCAGAGCTGAACGTCGTCGAAGGCGTGCGCCGTGTTGCTGAAACGCCAATCCTGCAACGGGCGTGGAAGAACCGCGTCAGTATAAGAGTTCATGGTCTGATCTATGGCCTGAAAGACGGCAGGCTTCGCGATCTGGATTGCACGGTCGGGCCGGGGCATTTCAATGCGGAGGCCGCGCAATGACAGTCATCCGGAAGATCGCGGGCACCGGCTGTGGGTGTGACGACATCGCGCGTCCTGGTTCGCTGATCAGCATCGACGAGGCGTTGTCCCGGATTGTGCGCCTGACACAGGCCACCCCTGAAACCGAGCTTGTCACCTTGGCGCAAGCCGTCGGGCGCGTTCTGGCGCAGCCGGTGCAATCGCGCGGGATGGTTCCGCCTTTTGACAATGCCGCGATGGACGGCTTTGCGATCCACACCGGCGACCTGTGCGGCGACGGGCCGTGGTCGCTTGCGATTGGTGGGCGTATTGCTGCGGGACATGTCCCGCTTATTGAACTGCGTCGCGGAGAAGCGATCCAGGTTTTTACGGGCGCACCAGTGCCGAAAGGTGCAAATGCGGTCTTGATGCAGGAACAGGTGCTGCGCAGCGATACTCACATCCGTTTGACCGGGCTGGTCAAGCCGGGCAGCAACATTCGCCGGGCCGGCGAGGACATGGCCAAAGGGAGAATCGTCGTTCTGGCGGGGCGGTCCCTCTCACCGCGCGATATCGCTGCTTGCGCAGCCGCCGGGCACGAAATGGTTCGCGTCATCAGGCGCATCCGTGCTGCACTTCTCGTAACCGGGGATGAGGTCGTTCAGCTGGGGCAAACGAGGGGCGCCGCGGCGATCTGGGACGTCAACACACCGATGCTGTCCACAGCAATCGCGGCACCCGGCATTGATCTTTGCAGTATTCAGATTGCAGGTGACACGCGGCATGGGCTGCGCGCGCAGCTCGCGGAGCTTTCTCAGAAGGTGGACCTGATCGTGACGACCGGCGGAATATCGGTCGGCGAAGAAGATCACGTAAAGCCCGCCCTGTCAGATCTTTCCGCGCGCATTGCCTTCAGTGGCGTCGCGGTAAAGCCAGGTAAACCTGTGTCATTCGGACATGTCGGACGGGCGGCGTGGCTTGGATTGCCCGGCAATCCGCTATCCGCCTTCGTGACGTGGCAAATCTTCGGGGTTGCCCTTTGCAGGTCGCTTTCCGGGCAAACGCAGGAAGCGGTTCGCCGAAGACATGTCGTCTTGCAGCGCGTGCTGCATCACAAACCGGGGCGATGCGAACTTCGGCTGGCGGGCCTGACCGGCTTTGACAGCGCGGGGCGCGAGGTGGTCGATTTCGTCGATGCGACCCGTTCCGGCAGGGTTTCACAGCTTTCGGACATGGACGGCCTGCTGTTCATTCCCGCCGAAACCGAGGACCTGCCCGGCGGGGCCTTGGTTGAATTCCACCCTTTTTGAGAGACGAGGATAGCAAGACATGAACATCGCCTATACCATGGCACCGGGCAGAGGGGACACAGACCTGCTGCTATCCCGGTTGGCCGCCACGCTCGCTTCGCAAGGGGTCAGATCCTGTGGCACGGTCCAGATCAACACCGATCGGGCCAGTGGCCCTTGCGCCATGGATGTGCGTGTTCTGCCTGATGGGCCGGTACTGCGCATCTCGCAGGATCTTGGATCTGCCTCGAAGGGATGCAGACTGGACCCCGCTGCATTGGAGACCGCCGTGGGCCTGGTAGAGGCGCGGCTCGGTCCTGATGTTGACCTCCTGATCATCAACAAGTTCGGCAAGCATGAAGCCGAGGGGCGCGGCTTTCGAACCACCATCGCCCGTGCACTGGATCTTCAGATTCCGGTGCTCGTTGGGGTCAACTCTCTCAACGTGTCAGCATTCATGGAATTTGCCGGCAGCGAGGCTGTTCGGTTGGCCCCATCCGACGACCCGATCTATGATTGGCTTGCGATGGCCATTGACTTGCCACCGAGCATTCATCCCGCCGCGCCAGAAGCCCGGTCGGGTTTGCGCCGATCGGCGCAGGTTGGGCAGTCGTCCGACGCGCGGAGCCATCATCTCGCATAGCGGGCGGGCGGTCGCGGGGATCAGCGCTGTCGCATCCGGCCTTTGAAGCTTTCGACAAAGCCATCCTGCCCTTGGTCATCAATGCCAGGGCAGGTGCGGTCTGAGATTCCCTCCGACAGGAGCAATACGCCTTGCGGCATGCAATCTCGGCCGGACGGGGCGTGTTTCAGGCGGCGCTGACCATTCGGGTCAGTTCCCCCTTGCCGTAGTAGCGGCCGAATTCGGTTTGCATGAAATCTTCAAGGCGCACGTCCTCTTGCCGGACAAAGCCTTGCGCGGGCAGCTTGCCCTGGCGCATCAGGTCCATCACGCCCGTTACGCCCGCCGCCGTGGTCAGCTGGATCGCGCCCCAGGTCTTGCCGTTCACCTGACCGGCCAGCGATTTGTTGACGAAGCTGCGTTCGCGGTATTCGCCGTCGATCCAACCCGTCGCGGTTGAGAAGATGAGCACCACATCCTGATCCGTGCGGGGCAGGGCGGTTTCGAAAATCTGGCCCATCAGGTCGCGGCGGGTTTCCAGTTGCAGGTCTTGCAGCAGCATCTTGATGATGGCGCGGTGACCGGGATAGCGGATCGTCCGGTAAGACACCTTGCGCGCCTTGCCCAACAGGGTTTCCGTCAGGGTGCCAAGCCCGCCCGATGTGTTGAAACACTCGTAATCCACGCCGTCGAGGCCGAATTCCTCCAGCGCTTCCAGAGGCGCGGCCTTGATCCGCTCGCCGCCCTCGATCACGTCGCATGGGTTGCAGTATTCGTTGATCAACCCATCGGTGGACCAGGTCAGGTTATATTTCAGCGCATTGGTGGGGTAGAGCGGCAGCGCCCCCACCCGCAGCGCCAGCGTGTCCAGCTTGTCGAACTGCGCCGCCAGATGCGCGCCGGAAATGCCAACAAAGCCCGGTGCCAGCCCACATTGCGGCATGAAGGCGGTTTTGCTGTCCTTCGCCAGCTCGCGCACGGCCTCGGTCGCGGCCACGTCCTCGGTCAGGTCGAAATAATGCGCGCCCGCGGCCTTGGCGGCGGCGGCGATGGTGGGGGTCAGGAAAAAGGGCGCGGCGCTGATCACAGCGTCGAACCCGTCGAACGTGCGTGTCAGAGCGGCCTGATCCCCGGCATCAGCCTGTGCCACCTTGAACCCCGCCTGCTGGAAAGGCGCGAGATTCGCGAATTCGGAATCGACGATTGTGACGGAATAGGTGGGCGATGCTTTCAGCAGCTCGGCAATCATTGTGCCGATCTTCCCTGCTCCCACGATGCAAACGTTCCAGTTGCGCACGATCTTGCCTCCTGCTTCGGGTCCTTTTCCAAAGCCTGAGGCAGGATCTATCGCGTCGTCCTCTGCCGAATGTTCGCGGATCGGGAGTTTTCCGGCAAAATGACGGGTCAGTCAGCGCCGAGTGTCGACATGGCCTGCATCTGGCGGAAAATCCGCTCTGCCGTCTCATCTGATCGGCGGTCTATGCGGCGTCCGAAGACCACGGATGTTGTGGTGCGGACGACTCCGGGGATCTCTCCGATCTCGTCGATCAGGATGTCGAGGTCTTCGACCCGCGGGGCCTCTGCCGACAGGAACAGGTCGAACTCTCCATTGATGGAGAAAACGACCTGAATTTCAGGGTAGGTGTTCAGTCTTTGCAAGACCTTGCGCGTGTCCTGCTGGCGGATTTCCAGCATCATCAGGATCTGCACGGTTTCCTCGCCGGGATTGCGGGAAAGCACCACGGAATAGCCAGCGATCGTGCCATCCTTTTCCATCCGGGCAATGCGTTCATGTACCGTGGATCGGGCCACGCCGAGCGCTTGCGCGATATTGGAAGTGGATTCGCGCGCGTTGCGCTGAAGTTCCCGTATGATCCGCTTGTCGAGTGTATCGCGCATGCATTTTGCCATTTCAGCCGATGAAATGCCGGAAAGCTGACGAGTTTCACCGAAATGTCAATGCCTTTGGCGACGATGGAGGCGGGGATGACGAAGGCCCCGATCCTCACGCATTCGTGAGGTGGGCATCCCTGCAAAGTCATGGAATGCTGCCATTGCGCGGCGACGGGATTCGTTGCAGCATAAAGACTCGGAAAATCAAGGCTGTTATGGATCGGGACGGGGTCTGATAGCTGCCGGGGACCGGACTTTTTGGAGCTGGAATTAGACGGAATGACATTCACAGGATATCGCGCGCTGAAAGCGACCGGGCTTTCGGCCCTTCTATTCACATTGTCGGGCCCCGCCCTTGCCAACGGTATCGGCTTGCCCGACGAAGAGACGCTTGCCGCGCAGATGGAGGTCTATAACTCCGATGCGCCGGGGTCGATCTACGCCTTGCAACCGTTCCGCAACGAAATGACCCTGACCGGGGATGACGGATTGGAGGTCACCCTGACCTCCATGAACCCGATGGTGAATGCGTGGTTCATCCTGCGTGTGGACAGCGATGAGATGTCCCGCCCGCGCTATTATCACCTGGAAAACGCCGCACCCGATTTCTGGCAGATCTCGCTGGAAATGGATGGCGACGACCCGATCATCCTGATCGAGAATGATGGGGATGAGGTGGAATGCGCGCCCTGGGAAGGACGCAGTTCCGAGTTGGAAGAAGCCCGCGCAGAACCGCTGCCCTACGCGCCGATCTGCGACAGCTCCATGTATCTGCGCAACCGCGTGTCCGGGTCGCGCACCACGCGCGAGGCGATTGCCGAATTCCTGCGCGAGAACGTGCTGTTTGGCGATTCCATCGTGAACCTGATCAAGGGCACGCTGTTCCGCGACGCCTACCTGGAAAGCTCTGACGAAGCCGAATCCGAAGACCCCGGCGCAGTCGTCGAAGCGCTTGGCCAGGCCAATCTGGGTCGTTTCCCGGTCATGCGTGCTGCCCCCGGTTTCGACCTTGTCGGTGCAGAAGGCGGCATGGAGGCCGGCAGTTGGTATCAGGTGGAAGACGCCCCCGGCATCTACGCCAGCATGATGCAGCCCGGCATGATCAGCGACGAGATCCTGAACCGCTCGGGCGAGACCAACTGGCTCGACGGGGTGGAACGCGGCGCCAATGTCTATCTGGTGGCCTTCGACATGCGCGAGTTTGAAATCGGGTATGAGCTTGGCACCGACCACCCCGGCTTCGAATGGTCCTCCCGCCCGCACGGGGCCGGGCGCGACTGGTCGATCCCCGGACCTGACGGCATCAGCTCGCCCGATCCGCTGGTGATGGTGGGCATGCTCAGCCCCTCGCTGACCGACCGGGTCGCGGCGACCTTTACCGGGGGTTACAAGCGGGATCATGGCGCCTTCCGCTACGGGGATATGGCGACCTTCAACCACGGACATCACTACGGGTTCCTCGTCAACGGCACGGTGCTGAGCCGCTTGTGGCCGGGCCTGTCGACCATCTATGTCACCAATGACGGCACCTTCGGAATGACCACCTGGACCGAGGAGCTGAACGAGGAACTGCTGCCGCATCTGCGCTTTGCCCGTCAGAACGGTGTGCCCCTGATCCACCCCGATCCGGAAAGCGGCGAAAGCGTGCCCGGTGACCGTGTCACGCAATGGGGCGCGGGCAACTGGTCGGGCTCTGCCGACGCGCAACTGCGCACACTGCGCGCCGGGTCGTGTCTGCGCGAGGTCGATGGCCGCCAGTTCCTGATCTACGCCTATTTCTCGACCGCCACGCCCTCGGCCATGGCGCGGACGTTCCAGGCCTATCACTGCGACTATGCCATGCTGATGGACATGAACAGCCAGGAACACACCTATATGGCGCTCTATCCCGAGACAGAGGATGACGACTGGATCGAGGCCGAACATCTGGTCAGCGGCATGAGCCATGTGGATCAGGACACGCGCAACGGCACGATCCCGCGTTTCGTGGGCTTCGCCGACAATCGTGATTTCTTCTACCTTCTGAGACGCGAGTAACCCCAAGCACGAGGAGTGCCCCCCATGAGAAATCTCACCCGAACCCTGATGGCCCTTGTCCTTGGCGTCATGGGCGCCGGGGTGGGGGGCGCTCAGACCTTGCAGGAGCTCAACGAACAGATGTTCCAGCAGATGCGGGAGGTGCGCGGCGTGTCGAATGCCGAGCTTCGGCGCATCCGCGAAATCTTTGCAGGCTCCTCCTATATCGGGCAGGGTAATCCGGCGGTGACACGCCACGCCATGACACCCGAGGAGGCGGCGGCGCGGATCGGCGGGTCGGTCGCCAGTGTGCAGCAGAGCTATCGCAACGCCAGGTGGGAACGGATCTGCGGCGGGCCCTATCGTGCGCCGCTCTATGATCCCGCGACCGAAAGCCCCGAGGATGCCGAGGTCTGCGTGGATATGTTCGAGTACCCGAACATCCCCATGGTCTATCCGGTGGTTTGGGTGCGCGCGAACGAAGCGCATTTGCTCTGTGCGGCCGAGGGCGGCCGGATCGGCGATGCCCATGAATGGGAAGGCGCGGCGGCGGGTGCGCTGCTGGAGCCTGACTATCGCTTCGATCTGGGCAGCCCGCAGGCGATGCGCGCCTGGCACAACGCGGAATGGGCGCATACGCGCAATGTCTACAGCATCGGCCCCTGGCGGTCCGGGGTCTGCGCCACGGGCAGTTTCAAATCGGCCAGCTGCAATGGCGGCAGCTTCACCGGCTGCGGGTCGAACACCTATCCGGCGGGGTCTTTCCCGCAATGCCACAGCCCGCTTGGCGCCTATGACATCGACGGCAATGCGGCGGAGCATATGACCCTGCCGCTGTCCCCGGACCAGATGGCAAGCCGGGGGTCCACGACGCTCGGCGTGACCGAGATGAAGGGCAGCTGGTTCATCTGGGACACGGTGCGCGCGCATGAACATTGGGCGCGCTGGCGGGCGCCGTTCTGGCACGGAAGCCGGGTGATGTCGCCGTCGAGCCACCGGAATTACCATCTCGGGTTTCGTTGTTTTCATGATGTGAACTGACAGGATATGCG
>NZ_MNBL01000189.1 GCF_001879695.1 Nioella sediminis | reverse complement strand
GCTGATCGGCATCACCGATGCGTCGGTTCTTCAGGGGCGGCTGGTGGGGATCAATACCTCTCCCACGGCAGTCGCCGACACCGCCACCACCGACGAGGATAGCTCGGTTCTGATCGACGTGCTGGCCAATGACACCGACCCGGACACGACCGACACCCTGACCGTCGGATCGGCCAGCATCCAATCCGGGCTCGGCACGGTCAGCATCGCGGCGGATGACAGGTCCATCACCTATGATCCAGGCACGGCCTATCAATACCTCGCCTCCGGCCAGTCAGCGACCGTTGAGGTGCTTTATGAGGTGACGGATGGCAATGGCGGCACGTCATCGGCGGTCGCAACGGTGACCGTGAATGGGATCAGTTCCACCAACGACGTGGACAGCGACCTGACGGGTGACGGAACGTCGGAC
>NZ_MNBL01000188.1 GCF_001879695.1 Nioella sediminis | reverse complement strand
TTAGCTCAGCTGGGAGAGCGCCTGATTTGCATTCAGGAGGTCAGGAGTTCGATCCTCCTAGGCTCCACCAAGCTTCCTGCGCAGCAGGGAGCGTAGATCCGGCAGCACATCCGCAAGGATGTGTGAGAGGATCGCCTCCCCCTTGGTTTGACTGCTGAACAGTTTGCGAACTGCTCTGCTGTCCAACCGGACAATTGACATCGTTTAGAGAGATACAAACATCAGTTTGCTTTGCTGATCTGGCAAGTGGGTCAGGTCATGGGGTTCGACCCCAAAGGCAAAGCTAACTAATCCAAGTCAAGTACACTAACCAGGCGATCCGCATGGATTGCCAAATGTTCCCCTTTGCGAACCAGCGGGGGGAGCGGGATAGTAACTGCTTTTGATCTGGTGTCCCTGTCTCGGGGACATCCTTGGGAAGAAGCCTGTCTTCTTCTGGATCAAATCAAGCGCGAAAAGGGCGTTTGGTGGATGCCTTGGCAGTAAGAGGCGATGAAGGACGTGATACTCTGCGATAAGCTGGGGGGAGCCGAGAATAGGCTTTGATCCCCGGATCTCCGAATGGGGCAACCCACCTGACAGTTTGATATTGTCACCCTTGGTGATCAATATCTTGCTGAACCAGGTACTTGTTGACTGAATACATAGGTCTTCAAGAGCAAACCCGGGGAACTGAAACATCTAAGTACCCGGAGGAAAGGAAATCAATATGATACTCCCCTAGTAGCGGCGAGCGAACGGGGACCAGCCAAGCCTTGAGAGTGACCAGAATGATCTGGAAAGATCAGCCATAGCGGGTGACAGCCCCGTATGGGAAGCTCGATGGGATGTATTAAGTAGGGCGGGACACGTGAAATCCTGTCTGAAGATCGGAGGACCACCTTCGAAGGCTAAGTACTCCTTACTGACCGATAGCGAACCAGTACCGTGAGGGAAAGGTGAAAAGCACCCCGACGAGGGGAGTGAAACAGTACCTGAAACCGAACGCCTACAAGCAGTCGGAGGCTCCTTGAGAGCTGACGGCGTACCTTTTGTATAATGGGTCATCGACTTGGTCTATCTAGCAAGCTTAAGCCGTTAGGTGTAGGCGCAGCGAAAGCGAGTCTTAATAGGGCGCATGAGTTAGATGGATCAGACCCGAAACCGAGTGATCTAGGCATGATCAGGATGAAGGTAAGGTAACACTTACTGGAGGTCCGAACCCACACCTGTTGAAAAAGGTCGGGATGAATTGTGCCTAGGGGTGAAAGGCCAATCAAACTCGGAGATAGCTGGTTCTCCGCGAAATCTATTTAGGTAGAGCGTCATCCGAATACCCCGGGGGGTAGAGCACTGGATGGGTAATGGGGCCCCACAGGCTTACTGATCCTAACCAAACTCCGAATACCCGGGAGTACTAGATGGCAGACACACGGCGGATGCTAACGTCCGTCGTGGAGAGGGAAACAACCCTGACCTCCAGCTAAGGCCCCTAATTCATGGCTAAGTGGGAAAGCAGGTGGGACGACCAAAACAACCAGGAGGTTGGCTTAGAAGCAGCCATCCTTTAAAGATAGCGTAACAGCTCACTGGTCTAAACAAGTTGTCCTGCGGCGAAGATGTAACGGGGCTCAAGCCATGAGCCGAAGCTGAGGATGCACATAGTGCATGGTAGCGGAGCGTAGTGTGAATAAACCCATTCCTCCTTAGCGTCTTCGGGCGCATTGGAGGACCGGGTTTTACTGTGAAGCCGGCGCGTGAGCGATCCGGTGGAGTGATCACTAGCGAGAATGATGACATGAGTAGCGACAAACAGGGTGAGAGACCCTGTCGCCGAAAGTCCAAGGGTTCCTGCTTAAAGCTAATCTGAGCAGGGTAAGCCGACCCCTAAGGCGAGGCCGAAAGGCGTAGTCGATGGGAACCAGGTTAATATTCCTGGGCCAGGAGGATGTGACGGATCTGAGCCGTTGTTCACACTTATCGGATTGTGTGGGCAGCCAACAGGTTCCTGGAAATAGCCCTCCATGAGATCGTACCCTAAACCGACACAGGTGGACTGGTAGAGAATACCAAGGCGCTTGAGAGAACGATGTTGAAGGAACTCGGCAAAATACCTCCGTAAGTTCGCGAGAAGGAGGCCCGGTTCCAAGGCAACTTGGAGCTGGGGGCACAAACCAGGGGGTGGCGACTGTTTACTAAAAACACAGGGCTCTGCGAAGTCGCAAGACGACGTATAGGGTCTGACGCCTGCCCGGTGCCTGAAGGTTAAAAGGAGGGGTGCAAGCTCCGAATTGAAGCCCAGGTAAACGGCGGCCGTAACTATAACGGTCCTAAGGTAGCGAAATTCCTTGTCGGGTAAGTTCCGACCTGCACGAATGGCGTAACGACTTCCCCGCTGTCTCCAACATCGACTCAGCGAAATTGAATTGCCTGTCAAGATGCAGGCTTCCCGCGGTTAGACGGAAAGACCCCGTGCACCTTTACTACAGCTTCGCACTGGCTTCAGGCACAGCATGTGCAGGATAGGTGGTAGGCTTCGAAGCAGGGACGCCAGTCCCTGTGGAGCCTCCCTTGAGATACCACCCTTGCTCTGCTTGAAGTCTAACCGCGGCCCGTTATCCGGGTCCGGGACCCTGCGTGGTGGGTAGTTTGACTGGGGCGGTCGCCTCCTAAAGCGTAACGGAGGCGCGCGAAGGTTGGCTCAGAGCGGTCGGAAATCGCTCGTTGAGTGCAATGGCAGAAGCCAGCCTGACTGCGAGACTGACAAGTCGAGCAGAGTCGAAAGACGGCCATAGTGATCCGGTGGTCCCGAGTGGAAGGGCCATCGCTCAACGGATAAAAGGTACGCCGGGGATAACAGGCTGATGGTGCCCAAGAGTCCATATCGACGGCACCGTTTGGCACCTCGATGTCGGCTCATCTCATCCTGGGGCTGGAGCAGGTCCCAAGGGTACGGCTGTTCGCCGTTTAAAGAGGTACGTGAGCTGGGTTTAGAACGTCGTGAGACAGTTCGGTCCCTATCTGCCGTGGGTGTAGGATACTTGAGAGGAGTTGCCCCTAGTACGAGAGGACCGGGGTGAACGATCCACTGGTGGACCTGTTGTGGCGCCAGCCGCAGTGCAGGGTAGCTATGATCGGAAAGGATAACCGCTGAAGGCATCTAAGCGGGAAGCCCCCCTCAAAACAAGGTATCCCTGAGGGCCGAGGTAGACCACCTCGTCGATAGGCCGGAGATGTAAGCGCAGCAATGCGTTCAGTTGACCGGTACTAATGGCCCGATAGGCTTGATTTGATCCAGTAGAAGCCAGACTTCATGGCCCTACAATCAATCAAAAGCAGAAACTACACCAACACAGTCACTTGACCTGGATGAAGATGTTTGACCCTTTCCCCAATCAAAGGGGAAAAAGGGTTTGCTTGTTCGGTTTGGTGGTCATAGCGCGAGTGAAACACCCGATCCCATCCCGAACTCGGCCGTTAAGCACCGTTGCGCCGATGGTACTGCGTCTCAAGACGTGGGAGAGTAGGTCACCGCCAAACCTAACAAGCAAACCCAAATCTCTCAAAAACGATAACACACAAAGCCCAGATCAAAACAATATCCGGGCAAGTGGCGCGGGGTGGAGCAGCCCGGTAGCTCGTCAGGCTCATAACCTGAAGGTCGTAGGTTCAAATCCTACCCCCGCAACCAAAATACACACAAGATCAATACGTTACACGACGCCCAAGGGCGG
>NZ_MNBL01000187.1 GCF_001879695.1 Nioella sediminis | reverse complement strand
GACCAGCTGATCGAGATGGAATGGATTCGCTTCGGCCGTCGCAAGATGACGCCGGGCCGGCCCGTGACTTATGTGGTGACGCCCCAGTTCCTCGATCATTTCGGGCTGGAAACCACCCGCGACCTGCCGGGCCTGAAAGAGCTGCGCGAAGCGGGCCTTCTGGACAACCGCCCGCCACCCGGCATGTTTCCCGGCCCCGATGACAGCGGTGAAGACGATGCGCTGGACCCAGGCCCGGGGCAGGAGGACATGTTCGGCCCCTGATCGCCCGGATTGCCCCAATTCTGCCATGGAATCGTGCCAGGCTGGACAAAACAACCAGATTCGAGGCAGACCCATGGACCGTATCATCAACATGATCCTCAACCGCCTGCTCCGGCGCGTGATCAATCGCGGCGTCGATGCCGGGGTGAATGCCGCCTTCGGCAACCGCGATGACGACCAGATGACACCCGATCAGCGCCAGGCCATCCAGCGCAACACGCAGCGCGCGCGTCAGGCAACCCGCCTGGCCAGCCGGATGACCCGTCTCTGACCTATTTCTATCGTTTATTCGGTGCATTGGTGCTGGCGCCCTCGGGCGCTGCATGCCATTGTGCCGCCGCGCCTTTCTAACAGGAGAGATCCCTATGCTCCGGCCCCATTTTTACCTGTCCATTGCCCTTCTGTCTCTGACCTCTGTTCCTGCCATCGCTCAGCAGGAGCCCACGCCCGAGGAACTGGCGATCCGCGCCGCGTCCCCCGGCGTCATCGTGAACGAGGAGACCGGGGAGTATACCGCCATCGAACTGGAGCTTCAGGGCTGCCGGATCGTTCAGACGCTGATGACCAACCAGGGTTATACCATGGGCGGCCCGGTCGGCGTGCAGGTGTTGCGCATGGATCTGCGCGACCTTGACCCGCTGACCGGCATCCTGCCCGCCGAAGATACGGTGAATGGCCATACCCGTGTGATGCTGATGCCCTCGCAATCCGCGTGGGAGGCGATCCAGACCGCTGGCGGCATCTTCTCGGATATGCGCACCGCCGCCGCTGAACAGGGCGATCAGGAAAACCCCGATGCCATCAACGGTGCCCGCACCCTGCGCACCCGCGCGCAGCGCATGTTCTCGGCCGATGCGGTGCTTGGCAATTTCGGTCCCGTCATGGCACGTACCCATGTGCTGCAGATGCGCGGCGACCGGGGTGAGCTGATCTACCCGCTGGTCGCGCCGATGCAGATCACCCTGGACCCGGAGGCCGCCGATGCGGCGCTGGCCACGATCAATGACCTGCGCGCCGGGCCCTGTGCGCCCGAGGATGGCATTTCCGCTGAGCCGGAGCCGCAGCCCGAAGCGGGTGCGGGCGAGGGTGGCGAAGCCACTGAATAGGGCAGAAATTCCTTGCGCCGGGGCCCGGTTCCGGCGCAGATTTTTCCGTGTTTTATGACGGAAAAGGATTTGACCCATGTTTCGATTTGCCCTGCTGGCAGCTGCCATGGCGCTCGCCAGCCCCGCTGCGGCCTTCCCGCGCGTCTATTTCTTCTGCATGATTGACGACCGGTCGCCCCCCTATATCCGGGTGGGGCCGATGTCGCCCAATCAGACCGAGGCACGGTTTCTCTATCCCCCCGACCATGACGGCGCGCGGCGGGAGCATGACATGCTCTGGATCGGTGAGACTGCCGCGGGCGAGATCCGCTATCACTCAGGTGATCTGTCGCTGGACCTCGCGGCCGAGGATACTTCGCTGCAGGTTGGGGAGGCGACCCTTCCCTGTGTGCGGCTTGAACTGCCACAGGATCACCCGCGCGGCGACTACCCGGCGCTGGCGCTTTCTGTCGGCGGAGCCGTGCATTCAGGCCCCGGAGCGGATCTGCCCGTATTGGCTGAGATTGCATCGGCGACCCGGCTCTACCTCCGGTCCCGCTTGGAGGAGGAGACCGACGGATATCCCTGGTTTGAGCTCTACGACCCGACCGGGCCGGCGGGTTTTGTGTGGGGCGGAGACATTTGCCCCGGTTTCGAACCGCTGGAGGGTGCGCTGCCCTCCTGCGATCAATGACTTGAAAAGGACATTCTGAAAGCGCTTGATCCCTCTCGTTGCGGCGTTGGTGATGCTGGCCCTGCCAGCGGCTGCACAAACCCGGTTCGACTGCGGTCCGCTTGGCGATGGCAGCTATATCGTCACCATTGATCCGGCCATGGCGGATCGGGCAGAGGCCCGCTTTACCATGGGCATGGATTCTGGCGGTGGCGCCACCAGCCCGGCCACGGTGGTGACAGCCGCGCCGACCGGGTCGGGTTTTCGCTATGTCGGCCCGGATATGGACCTGCGCGGGCAGGGCAATATGGCCGAGCTTCAGGTCGAGGACATGCTGCTGATCTGCCAGCCGGTCAGCGCGGGCGGCGGGGCCTTCCCGGTTCAGGCGCGGTCCTGGGGCGGCAATGTGCGGGTCGGTCCGGGCATGGAACATGACCGCATCGGCAGCTTCACGGAGGGCGAAGACCTGATGATCGTCGCCAATACGGGCGTGATGATGAACGGCTACCCCTGGTTCGAGGTGCGCGACATGCAAGGCGCGGGCGGGTTCCATTGGGGCGGCATCATCTGCTGGACCACGGTGCCGGTGGAGGGTGTGTTCCAGTCCTGCCCATAGGGCCAGAGGGGAAAGCGGCCCTGACCGGGCCGCGATCCTTCAGTTTCCGAACCGGGCGCTGAATTCCTGCATCATCCCGCCCCAGGCCTGAAACGCGGCGGCGGGATCGGCGGCAGAGGCACTGTGGCTCAGCACAAGCCAGCCGTCACCGCCGACGCTGACGCTGCCCCCCAGACCGGCGGCCTGCCAGTCTGCTGCGGCGTCGCCACCCGAAGGCGGCGGGGCCACGGCCTGAAAGCTGAGTGTGCTGCAATTGCTGCCGCTGCTGCTGCAATCGGGGCCGGAGGCCATGGCGACATAGCTCGCGGTGCCAGCCTCGCCGAAGATGGTCAGGCTGCCGCCCGCATCCTCCATCCGGGCCGGGCCAAGCAGCATCGCCTGACCCAGAAGATCCCCCGGCGCGGTCTGTGCCGACAGCGGTGTCGCCAGCAGGGCCAGCCCTGCAATCCAGATACGCATCATCTCTGATCTCCCTTTGTGTTCGGGTGTCACTGCGTCAGGTGGCTGTTGAACTCCGCCAGAGTCAGCCGCCAGATGTCGAAACTGTCCGCAAAGTTCTGCCGGGTGACCCCGAAGTCTATGTTGACGCTCCAATGCAGGATCACGCTGCCGCTGCGGGCCACATAGGCCGCGCCGAACCGCTGATCCTCGTTCCACTGGTTCAGCAGGGTCAGCCCGTTGCGTTCGGTGGTGAAGGTCGCGAAGAACTGAAGGGAATCGCAGGCACCGTCCTCGCAGCCATACATCAGGATGCCATAGTTGTTGCCCTCGATCGTGCCGGTCATCATCGGCTGACCATTGTTCGAGGCTTCCATCTGTGCCGGGCCGAAACCTTGCGCGACACTCATGATATCCTGGGGGGTGTTGCCCAACATCTGGGCATGGGCCGGGGCGGCGAGTGAAATGGCTATGGCGGTGGCGGCAATCATGCGTCTCATGGGCAATCCTCTGGCTATGACGTGAAACTCAATACGCCAAGGGTAGGCCCGGACCGCTGGCCTGTCAAAACGCAATTCCCAGACCCCGACCGGAAAAGCAAAAGGGCGCCACGCGGGCGCCCTTTTCCGTTGTTCTGTCTGCCGCGATCAGCAGCTGTAATACATCTTGTACTCGATCGGGTGCGGGCAGTGTTCGAAGGCGTAGACCTCGTCCCACTTCAGCTCCAGGTAGCCCTCGATCTGGTCCTTGGTGAACACGTCGCCTTTCAGCAGGAAGTCGTGATCGGCTTCCAGGTTTTCCAGGGCTTCGCGCAAGCTGGCGCAGACGGTCGGGATGCCGGCCAGTTCCTCGGGCGGCAGGTCGTAGAGGTCCTTGTCGGACGCTTCGCCCGGATGGATCTTGTTTTCGATCCCGTCGAGGCCAGCCATCAGCAGCGCCGCGAAGCACAGGTAGGGGTTGGCCGCCGGATCGGGGAAACGGGCCTCGACGCGCTTGGCCTTCGGCGATTCCGCCCACGGGATACGCACGCAGCCGGACCGGTTGCGGGCCGAGTAGGCGCGCAGAACCGGGGCTTCAAAACCGGGGATCAGGCGCTTGTAGGAGTTGGTCGACGGGTTGGTGAAGGCATTGAGCGTCTTGGCATGCTTCAGGATACCGCCGATGAAATACAGGGCCTCATCCGACAGATCGGCATATTTGTCGCCTGCGAACAGCGGCTTGCCGTCCTTCCAGATCGACATGTTCACATGCATGCCGGTGCCGTTGTCGCCGGAAATCGGCTTGGGCATGAAGGTGGCGGATTTGCCGTAGGCGTGGGCCACGTTGTGGATCACGTATTTGTATTTCTGCAGCTCGTCTGCCTGCTTGGTGAGCGATCCGAAGATCAGGCCAAGCTCGTGCTGACAGGACGCCACCTCGTGGTGGTGCTTGTCGACCTTCATGCCGATGCGCTTCATGGTGGACAGCATTTCCGAGCGCAGGTCCTGCGCCGCGTCGGTCGGGTTCACGGGGAAGTAGCCGCCCTTGATGCCGGGGCGGTGGCCCATGTTGCCCATCTCGTATTCGCTGTCCGAATTCCAGGCCGCGTCCTGGGCGTCAACCTCGAACGAGACCTTGTTCATCTCGACCGAGAAGCGCACATCGTCGAACAGGAAGAATTCCGCTTCGGGACCGAAATAGGAGGTGTCGCCAATGCCCGAGGAGATCAGGTAGGCTTCGGCCTTTTGGGCGGTGCCGCGCGGGTCGCGGGAATAGGGCTCGCCGGTGTCGGGCTCGACCACGGTGCAGTGAATGCACAGGGTCTTTTCCGCGTAGAACGGGTCGATATAGGCGCTGTCGGTGTCGGGCATCAGCTTCATGTCCGACTGTTCGATGGACTTCCAGCCAGCGATGGAGGAGCCGTCGAACATGAACCCTTCTTCAAGGAAGTCCTCATCGACCTGATCTGCCATCACGGTGACGTGTTGCAGCTTGCCGCGCGGGTCGGTGAAGCGGATATCGACATATTCGATGTCTTCTTCCCGGATCAGGTTCAGAACGTTTTCGTTGCTCATGTCCAAGTGTCCTTGAGAGTAGTTGACTGTTGGTTAGGGGAAAGCGCCGCTCAGAGAGCGTCTTCGCCGCTTTCGCCCGTGCGGATGCGGATCGCCTGTTCGACGGACGAGACGAAAATCTTGCCGTCG
>NZ_MNBL01000186.1 GCF_001879695.1 Nioella sediminis | reverse complement strand
GACGAGACGAAAATCTTGCCGTCGCCGATCTTGTCGGTCTTGGCTGCGTCCACGATCGCTTCGATCGCGCCGTCAACCATGTCATCGGACAGGACAACGTCGATTTTCACCTTGGGCAGGAAGTCGACCACATATTCCGCGCCGCGATACAGCTCGGTATGGCCTTTCTGACGTCCGAAACCCTTGACCTCGGTGACGCTGAGGCCCTGGATGCCAATCTCCTGAAGGGCCTCTTTCACCTCGTCCAGTTTGAACGGCTTGATGATGGCTTCGATCTTTTTCATGTCTGCCGACTCCTCTGGCCCGAGTATTGCAGGCCCGTGACACCACTTTCCCGATGGGGTCGCAATCGGGTAGCGTGACACAGGGGGGCTTGCTGTCCGGGAATCCGCAGCGGCCGCCCAATATCAGCGCAATGCGCACAATAATTGTGCACTGTGAAAACTCATGATCGTCAAGGGGCCATACCGGCATGACCGAGCTGCTGACCGCCGCACAGATGCGGAGCCTGGAAACCGCCGCGATGGAGACCGGCCCGGTCACCGGACAAGAACTGATGGAACGCGCCGGGGCAGGGGTTGTCGCGGCGCTGCTGGCCCATTGGCCCGAGCTTCGGGCGGGGTCGTTCCGGGCGCTGGTGCTCTGTGGTCCCGGCAACAATGGCGGCGACGGGTTCGTCATTGCCCGGCTGCTGCATCAGGCGGGCTGGACGGTCACGCTGCATCTTTTCGGCGACCCCGACCGCTTGCCGCCGGATGCCGCGCTGAATTGCAGCCGTTGGCAGGCGCTTGGCGAGGTGCGGCCCTGGGATGGCGAAGCGATTGCCGGGGCACGGGCCGATCTGGTTGTCGATGCGGTATTCGGCGCGGGCCTGACCCGGCCGGTGCCGCATGAGATCGTCTCGCCCATGGTGATCGGCATGGGGCATCGCGGGCGACGCTGCCGCAAGCTTGCCGTCGATAGCCCCACGGGGCTGTGCATGGATAGCGGCCGCGTGCTGGTCGATAGCGAGGCCGGTCTGCCCAATGCCGACCTGACGGTGACCTTCCACCGTGCCCGACCGGGGCACTACCTGGCCAGCGGCCCGGTGGCCTGCGGGGCGGTTGTGGTCGCCGATATCGGGCTGGCCCCCCGGACCGCGATCCCCCCTCGTCGCCCGGCCCCGGCTGGGGTGCGGCTTGGCCCGCTTGCAACCCTCGTCACCGCGCCCCGCGATCTGGCGAAGCGACAGGGGGGGCACAAATACGATCACGGTCATGCGCTGGTGCTGTCCGGCCCAATGGGCCATTCAGGCGCGGCCCGTCTGGCGGCCCGTGGTGCATTGCGCATCGGGGCCGGGTTGGTCACCGTGGCGGCGCCAGGCTCTGCCATGATGGAATGTGCCTGCCAGCTGACCGCGATCATGCTGCGCAAATGCGAGGGGGCCGAAGGACTGGCCGATCTGCTGACCGATGCACGCCTGAACGCCCTGTGTGTCGGGCCGGGGCTGGGGCTTGGGCAGGGCACCCGCGATCTGGTGGCACAGGCGCTTGCGGCCCGGCGCGGGACGGTGCTGGACGCGGATGCGCTGAGCGCTTTTGCACAGGACCCGGACGCGCTGTTCGCGCAGTTGCATGAGGCCTGTGTTCTTACCCCTCATCTTGGCGAATTCACCCGGCTTTTCCCCGATATCGCGGCAAGGGTGAGCTCTGCGCCCATGGTCGGCCCCGCCTATTCCAGGATCGACGCCACCCGAGAGGCCGCCGCGCGAGTGGGCTGCACGGTGCTGCTCAAGGGGCCGGACACGGTCATCGCGGCGCCGAACGGTCAGGCGTCAATCCACGCCGCCGCCTATGATCGCGCGGCGCCCTGGTTGGCGACAGCCGGATCGGGCGATGTGCTGGCAGGTTTCCTCACCGGCCTGCTTGCCCGCCGGATCCCCCCGAAACGCGCCGCGGAAGCATCGGCCTGGCTCCATGCGGAGACCGCACGGAGAGTCGGTCCGGGCCTTATAGCCGAGGACTTGCCGGATCGGTTGCCGGGCGTCCTGCGCAGCCTTTGCAACGCGGTCTGATCCCCGGGCCAACGCGGCAAATGGCCAATGAAAGCGCCGGAAGGCCGTGGGGGCAAGGCCCCAGAAAACGCTCTTGCAAGAGAGTTCAGACGCGGCCCCACAGGTCCGCGCCGGTGCCTGTTCCAATGGCAGGGCGATGGATTCTTGCTCTCAGACCTTGGCGATGTCCTGCGCCGCACTGATCACCTCGAGCCCGTCGGCATACAGCACATGCGCCCGGTCGAATTGCAGGGTAAGCAGGGCTTCGGGGCGCGCATCGCTCCAGCAGATGACCTCGCCGTCGACGAGCCGTGACAGCGGCACCCGTGCGGCCGGCGTGCCGAACAGCGCCTGCGCGCGCCAGTCGCGCAGCAGGATCCTCTGGTCGGCAGGCAGCAGCAGATCGCGCACAGGCTTGCCGCCGAGCGCATCCTTGCGAATGAAGACGAAGCGCATCTCCGCAGGCACGTCATGACGGAGGATCCGTCGCAGAACCTGCGCCCCCGCATCGCGCGTGATCACCCGGTCGCCGGGATAGAGCGCCTCTGCGGGCAATGCGCCGGCCAGCGTCAGGATCTCCGTCCCCGGCGGCAGCATCGCGCCGGAAAGCTGTCTCTGCGTCGCTTCCCCGGTCGGGGACCCGTCTGTCAGATCCGTCATGCCAAATCCTGCTCAGTCCCGGCGATGATACCTCGCCATGTCTTTCCGGCAGGTTAATGCAAAGGCGGGGTCCGACCCAAGGGCTTTCTCGGAGCGAAACCCTCAAAAACCCGCAAAATCCCTCTCGCCACCGGCGCGGGCCTTTGCTAAAGACCCGCCACCGTCAGGCGACTGCCTGCGGATCGTGCGGGTGTGGCGAAATTGGTAGACGCACCAGATTTAGGTTCTGGCGCCGCAAGGCGTGGGGGTTCAAGTCCCTCCACCCGCACCATAGAAATGCTCTAAATAATTTATAATATTAGACATTTTTACAAAACGTGTATTTTAGTCCACCTCCATAACCACCTTCCCTGTTTTGTGGCGATGCTTTGCAGTGGGCCTTGATGATGTGACCGGCCCACCCGACGGCATCGATGTTCCAAAGTGGGTCTGCGATGATCCGCAAAGGAGGACGATCATGTCGGAGATTATCATGGTCGGGCTCGATCTGGCGAAGCATGTGTTTCAGGTCAACGGGGCAGATGCAGCGGGGCAGCCTGTTCTGCGCAAGAAGCTTCGGAGGCGGCGCGCGCAAATGCGCGCTGGTCGCTGGACTTTCTGTCGGACAGCTTCGGTGCTTCACGCAAGTTCTGCATTCTGGCGGTGATCAACGATTGCTGCCGCGAAAACCTGCGCCTGATGGCTGACACCTGTATCTCGGGAGCTCGTGTCGCCCGCGAGCTGGACGCGTCGGTGCGGGTCTACTGAAAACCAGGTTGCATCGTCAGTTAAAACGGGACGGAGTTCACAAGCCGGGCCATCCTGAGATGGGCCGACCAGAACGATGTGCCGTGGCATTACATCGACCCTGGGAATCCGTAGCAGAATGCCTTCATCGAGTCGTTCAACGGCAGTCTGCGCGACGAGCTCTTGAATGAGGAGATATTCGAAAACCTCGATGATGCGCGAAGAAAGCTGGCCCTTTGGCGATATGACTACAACGCCGTCAGGTCGCACTCATCGCTTGGAAACCAGACGCCACTGCAAGCGGGCCGAGCGCTTGAGCAATTTCAGGGCTCAGCCCCCGGCGCGCTTGCCCAAACCGAAACCCATGATTATCAAAATCAAACCTGCAGACTCTCGTTATTATCGAGGGACTACGTGGCCTGATCTGACTGGTCC
>NZ_MNBL01000185.1 GCF_001879695.1 Nioella sediminis | reverse complement strand
CAAAACCCGCAAGCGCTTTTTTGAAGAAACATGAACTTTTTTTGTCCGACCCTTGAAAACTCAAATAATTCAGATGTTTAGATCACCAAAGACTCAAGATGTTCTGCGCTAACGAGGCTTTCGATGCTGCTCTGCGGCACCAACCTGCCGACTCGCATTCCAACATCTTGGGTTACCCCCCGACTTATCCCCAGATTCTGGGAGCAACCCGCGTGAATCCCATCAGGAGCGGGCGACTCGGCGGGTCATCCAGAGCGCCCGCATCGCCACGACCGCCACGGCAATCGCAAGATAGACCAGGGACTGAACGCTCCAGACCTTTTCCTGCATCACGAAATGCAGCCCGCCGAGGATCACCGCCACATAGGACAGCCGGTGCAGCTTGTGCCAGCGCAGGCCCATCCGGCGGATCGCAGCCTTGGTCGAGGTCAGTGCCAACGGCACCAATAGCAGGAAGGCCGCCATGCCGATGGTGATGTAGGGACGCTCCACCAGATCCTCAGCGATCTGGCCCCACAGGAAGGACATATCCAGCGCCAGCCAGGTCAGCAGGTGCAGACAGACATAGCCGAACCCCAACAGCCCGAAGGCGCGGCGGAACTTCAGCAGGTTCAGCGCGGCATAGCGGCGCAAGGGCGTGACCAGAAGCGTGGCAATCAGGAATTGCAGCGCGATCACCCCAAGCTCATGTTCCAGCGCCTTGATCGGCTCCACACCGAGCCCGCCATTGATGCCAAGCCACAACAGCCAGGCCGCGGGCAGGAACCCGAGGATATAGAGCGGCCATTCCGGCAGGCGGCGCAGGGTCTGGTTCAGCGTGTCGATCATGTCGGGGCCTCAGAAATACTCGGACAGGTCCATGCCCTCGTACATCGAGGCCACCTCGTCCTCGTAGCCGTTGAACATCAGCGTCGGGATGCGCCGGGCAAAGAGCCCACCACCGACGCGCCGCTCACTTGCCTGGGACCAGCGCGGGTGATCCACCTCGGGGTTCACGTTGGAATAGAAGCCGTATTCGCGGCGGTTCTGCATGTTCCAGGTGGTGGGCGGTTCCTCATCCGTCAGGGTGATGCGGACGATCGACTTGATCGACTTGAACCCGTATTTCCACGGCACCACCAATCGGATCGGCGCGCCGTTCTGGTTGGGCATCGGTTCGCCATAAAGACCGGTCGCCATCAGGGTCAGCGGGTGCATCGCCTCATCCAGACGCAGACCCTCACGGTAGGGCCAGTTCAGGATCGGGCTGCGCTGACCGGGCATTTCCTCGGGCCGCACCAGCGTTTCAAAGGCCACGTACTGCGCGCCCTCCTGCACACCGACGCGGGTCAGCAGATCGGCCAGTTCGAACCCGTTCCACGGGATCACCATCGACCAGGCCTCGACACAGCGGAAGCGGTAGATGCGGTCTTCGATGGTCATGCCTTCGAGGATCTCGGCCAGCGAATAGACACCGGGATTGTCGACCATGCCATCAATCTCGATCTGCCACGGGTCGGTGGTCAGCATATGGGCATAGGCGGCGGGGTCGGTCTTGCCGGTACCGAATTCGTAGAAGTTGTTGTAGCTGGTGATCTCTTCGAAGGTATTGGGTTCCAGCGCCTCTTGCGCGCGGGCCTGCCCGCCAATCAGACCGGCCCCCATGACAGCCCCTGCACCGGCCATCCATTGACGACGGTTCAGGAACAGACCCTTGGGGGTCACATCCGCATGGGTCAGGTCATTCTTCCAGCGATAGGCCATTTGGTCCTCCTGCATTTGCTTGGCGCGACACTGCCAAAGAGATGGTGCGCAACAAAGCGAAAGCAGCGGGGCTCACGGCATTGTTGGAATCTCGTGACCACGGGGAAAAACATCGTGCATCGGGCGTGAGGTACCATCGGCCATCACCAGACGCACGTGGCGGCGGCGCATCTGGCGGGGTTCCGCAACCCCCACGGAATGGGCGATTGTCTCGACTTCCTTGATGATTCCCTTGGCATAACGCGCCACCCGATCCTCTTTCACCTCAACGACCAGACCCTTCTGAAAGCGCGGATCATGGGTGGTGATGCCGGTCGGGCAGGTGTTCTTGTTACATTTCAGCGCCTGGATACAGCCCAGCGAGAACATGAAGCCACGGGCGGATGTTACAAAATCGGCCCCCGCCGCCAGTGCCCAAGCCACATCGCCGGGGTTCACCAGCTTGCCAGAGGCAATGAGCCGGACCCGATCCTTCAACCCATGCCGGTCGCGCAGGTCCGACACCATCAGCAGCGCCTCGCGGATCGACATGCCGACAAGGTCCATCAGCGGCATGGGCGAGGCCCCGGTCCCGCCCTCGCCACCGTCAAGCGTGATGAAATCGGGCGCGCTGCCTTCGCCGCGCTCGATGATCAGGCGGAAAAGGTCCTCGAACGGCTCCGCGCCGCCCGCTACAGTCTTGATGCCTACGGGCTTGCCGGTGACCTCGCGGATATGGGCGATCATGTCCAGCAGATCGCCCCAGTCGTCGATCTCGATATGTCGGTTCGGCGACAGGCTATCCTCGCCCGGCACGATCCCCCGGATCTGCGCGATCTCGGCTGTGATCTTCTCAGCCGGCAGGATACCGCCCTTGCCGGGCTTGGCCCCCTGGGCAAGCTTCAGCTCGAACATCTTGACCGCCTCATGCGCTGCCACCTCGCGCAGCTTGTCGTCGTTCAGGCTGCCATCGGGGTTTCGCACGCCATATTTCGCCGTCCCGATCTGAAAGACGATGTCGCAGCCGCCCTCAAGGTGATAGGGCGACAGCGCGCCCTCGCCGGTGTTCATCCAGATCCCGGCTTTTTTCGCCCCCCGGCTCAGCGCCTGTACGGCGGGTTTCGAGATGGCGCCATAGCTCATCCCCGAGATATTGAAGAACGACGGTGCCATATAGGGCTGCCGCGCGGTGGGGCCGATTATCATCGGTTCCGTCGAAGCATATTGGTTGTCCAGCGGCGGGAAGGCAGCGTTCACGAAAATCGGAGTGCCGGGAATGGTCAGGTCGCGGGTCGACCCGAAGGCCAGAGTGTTGGACCCGCCCTCGGCGGCGTGATTCACCCAGTCCCGCTGCGCCCGGTTAAAGGGCAGCTCTTCCCGGTCCATGGCAAAGAAATACTGGCGGAAGAACTCTCCCAACGCGGTGAACAGCCCCCGGAACCGCCCGATCACCGGGTAGTTGCGGCGGATCGCGTCATGGGTCTGCAACCGGTCATAGATGGCCACCAGCAGCAGGATGAGGACGATCACCCCGACCAGGAACAAAAAGGCCTGCGCCAGAAACTCCACGAAACTGAACATCATCGCCTTGCGCCTTTCAGTGCTGTTGGGTTGTCCGGAACATTGCCCGCCCCGGCCCCGTCAATCAATCGGCGGATGGTCACAATCGGGTCGGATCATCACCGCGTGATCACGAGGCCTGCACGATTTTGTGAGTGGACATCCGAAAACACCGTGGCTTAGCGCGGCCAATCGTTTCGGCAACCCAGGTTTTCAAGGATTTGATGACGTTGCGAGGTCATCCAATCCCGCCCTGTTCCCGTAACCCAAGTCACATTCCTCAGGACAGGAGAACCAACCAATGATCCGTCGTACTTTTCTTGGCACCGCTGCCGCTGTGATGCTTTCCACCACCGCCTTCGCGGGTGGTCATTCCATGGACATCGTCGATACCGCCGTGGGCGCGGGCACGTTCAACACGCTTGTCGCTGCCGTGCAGGCCGCCGGTCTGGAAGACACCCTGCGCGGCGAAGGCCCCTTCACCGTCTTTGCACCCACCGACGAGGCTTTCGCCGCCCTGCCCGAAGGCACTGTCGAAACCCTTCTGATGGAGGAAAACCTCGATCAGCTCGTGGCCATCCTCACCTATCACGTGGTCCCGGGCGCGGTCATGTCAGGCGATCTGTCGGATGGCATGATGGCAACCACCGTTCAGGGTGGCGAAATCGAGATCGGCACCATGGATGGCGTGACCGTGAACGGTGCCAATGTGGTCGCCGCCGATATCGAAGCCTCGAACGGCGTGATCCATGTGATCGACGCGGTGATCCTGCCTTCGATGTAAACGCATCGGCCCGCCCTGACCGGCGGGCCTTTCCTTTGACCGAACGAGGGAGTTCCCCATGAACCGTCGTCAATTCTTTTCGGCCACCGCAGGGGCCGCTGCCGCATCGCTGGCAACACCTGCAATCCTCTCCGCACAATCGGCAACCATCGTCGACCTCGCCGTCGCAACGCCCGAGTTGTCCACGCTGGTGACCGCCGTTCAGGCGGCGGGCCTGGTCGACACGCTGTCCGGCCCCGGCAATTTCACCGTCTTCGCCCCCACGAACCGCGCCTTCGAGCATCTGCCCCATGGCGTTCTGCAAGGCCTGCTGCATGACATCCCGGCGCTGACAAATGTGCTGACCTACCATGTGTCGGCCGCCTACTACCCGGCCTCCGCCATCCTCGGCCAACGCGGCCGCATCCCGACCGTTCAGGGCGGCTATATCAGCGCCAACGGGCAGGGACATGGCGTGGTCCTGAACCATTCCGCCACCGTCACCACCGCCGATGTCATGGCCTCGAACGGGGTCGTCCACATCATCGACACCGTGCTTGTGCCAGGCTGAGACCGTCCCCAACGGCTTATGGCAGAGAAAAGCGCCCCCGGAGGTATCGCTCCGGGGGCGCTGATCTTTCGGCCTGACGCCTTAGTGCACCACGGCGTCGTCCGGCTTGGGCCGGTTCGAGGCTGACACCCGGTCGCCCACGATCAGCCCGTCGGCCCCGGCGCTGACATGCACCGTTTCGCCGTCCTTGACCTCACCGGCCAGGATCATCTCGGCCAGTTGGTTTTGCAGGGCGTTCTGGATGACCCGCTTCAAGGGCCGTGCCCCGAAGACCGGGTCATAGCCCTCATCGGCCAGCCATTTCCGCGCACCGTCGTCCAGATCCAGCGTGATCTTGCGATCGGCCAGACGCTTTTCAAGGCGGCGCAGCTGAATGGCGACGATGCCATCCATATCGGCCCGCGTCAGGCGGTCAAAGATGATGGTTTCATCCAGACGGTTCAGGAATTCCGGCCGGAAATGGGCGCGCACGGCGTCCATCACGTCCCGCTTGGCGGCGGAACTGTCGGCGCCATCGGGCAGCTGGCTCAGCGCCTGCGCGCCAAGGTTCGAGGTCAGCACGATGAGAGTCTGCTTGAAATCCACCGTGCGGCCCTGCCCGTCGGTCAACTGACCGTCATCGAGCACCTGTAGCAGCACGTTGAACACATCCGGATGCGCCTTCTCGACCTCGTCGAACAGCACAACCTGATAGGGCCTGCGCCGCACCGCTTCAGTCAGCACGCCGCCCTCATCATAACCGACATAGCCCGGAGGTGCGCCGATCAGACGGCTGACCGCGTGTTTCTCCATGAACTCGGACATGTCGATGCGCACCATCGCCTGATCGTCGTCAAAGAGGTATTCGGCCAGCGCCTTGGTCAGCTCGGTTTTCCCCACGCCGGTCGGCCCAAGCATCAGGAAGCTGCCCAAAGGACGGTTTTCGTCGTTCAGCCCCGCCCGCGCCCGGCGCACGGCGTTCGACACGGCGGTGACGGCGGTCTTCTGCCCAATCACCCGCTTGCCTATTTCCTCTTCCATGCGCAGCAGTTTCTCGCGCTCGCCTTCCAGCATCTTGGACATCGGAATGCCGGTCCAGCGCTCGACGACACTTGCGATCTGTTCGGGTCGCACGGCCTCTTCGACCATCAGGTCATTGTCCTGTTGCTCCGACTCCGCCAGTTGCTTTTCCAAACCCGGGATGACGCCATAAGACAGCTCCCCGGCGCGGGCCAGGTCGCCCTGCCGCTTGGCCTGGTCCAGTTCCGCACGGGCATGGTCCAGCTTTTCTTTAAGCCCACGCGCGCTTTCCAGCTTGTCGCGTTCCGACTGCCATTGCGCCGTCAGTTCCGCCGATTTCTGCTGAAGCTCGGACAAGTCCTTTTGCAGCTTCACCAGCCGGTCCTTGGACGCCGCATCATCCTCTTTCTTCAGCGCCTCTGCCTCGATCTGCTTTTGCAGGATGTCGCGGTCGAGCGCGTCCAGTTCTTCCGGCTTGGAATCCACCTCCATCCGCAACCGGCTGGCGGCCTCATCGACAAGGTCGATGGCTTTGTCCGGCAGGAACCGGTCGGTGATGTAGCGGTGGCTGAGCTGCGAGGCCGCGACCAGAGCAGCGTCCGAAATCCGCACCCCGTGATGCAGCTCGTACTTCTCCTTGATCCCGCGCAGGATGCTGACCGTGTCCTCCACCGTCGGTTCCTCAACCATCAGCGGCTGGAACCGGCGGGCAAGGGCCGCGTCTTTCTCCACATACTTGCGGTATTCATCCAGCGTCGTGGCCCCCACACAATGCAACTCGCCCCGCGCCAGCGCCGGCTTGATCAGGTTCGCCGCATCCATTGCGCCATCGGTCTTGCCCGCACCCACAAGCGTGTGCATCTCGTCGATGAAGAGGATGATTTCCCCGGCAGCCGCGGTGATCTCGTTCAGCACCGCCTTCAGCCGTTCCTCGAACTCACCCCGGTATTTCGCACCGGCAATCAGCGCGCCCATATCGAGCGCCATGAGGGTCTTGTTCTTGAGGGATTCCGGCACGTCGCCATTGACGATCCGCAGCGCCAGCCCCTCGGCAATCGCCGTTTTCCCGACACCGGGTTCGCCGATCAGCACCGGGTTGTTCTTGGTCCGGCGGCTCAGCACCTGCATGGCGCGGCGAATTTCCTCGTCGCGGCCAATGATCGGGTCAATCTTGCCCTCGCGCGCCGCTTCCGTCAGGTCGCGGGCGTATTTCTTCAGCGCCTCATAGCTGTCTTCGGCCCCGGCACTATCCGCCGTGCGCCCCTTGCGCAGATCGTTGATCGCCGAATTCAGCGCCTGAGCATTCACGGCGCCCGCATCCAGCGCGTCCTTGGCCTTGGATTTCACCATGGCCAATGCGGTCAGAATGCGTTCGACGGCCACGAAACTGTCACCCGCCTTTTCAGCCAGCTTTTCGGCCTCAGTCAGCACCTTCACGGTCTGCCCGTCCATGTAAAGCTGCCCGGAATCGCCGGTCACTTTCGGAAGCTTCGACAGCGACAGGTCGACCGACTCCGCCACCCGCTTGGCGTTGCCGCCCGCCCGGGTGATGAGGTTCGAGGCCATGCCCTGATCGTCGTCGAGAAGTGCCTTCAGCAAATGTTCGGGAACCAGTTTCTGATGGTCTTCCCGCTGTGCGATGGTCTGCGCGGCCTGAAGGAACCCGCGCGCGCGGTCGGTGAACTTCTCCAAGTTCATGCCAAGTCTCCTTTTCAAAGCGCCCGTCCGTCGCCCCGCCCAGAATTCCGGCACGGAGGCATTTGCGGGCCTTGTCAGATAGATGGGAAAGGACACGACCCATCACAAGACCGCGACGCAGGATTCCCTTTCGAAAAATTCTTCCCATTTCTTTTGAACCGGGCGGCACCCCCGCCCGACACATGACCATAAGCCATATCTGGAACCCCAAGCCATGACCCGCATCGCCCTGACCCAAGTCGCCTATGACGCCCGCCGCGCCTGTTTTCATGCCCGCGCCGTGCTGGACGACCGCGCCCCGGTCGACTGCCGCTGGCACGGCCCGCAAGGGGCCGCGTTCTCGCACATCGCCTCCGGCCTCTCTAAGGCCGCCCTCCGCCACCGGCGGTAACAGTTTCCCCAAGGCGCAGCCGCCTGTCCCGTCCCTCAACAAAGGCTGCGCCCCCAGACAGGATGACCCCCGTCCCTCAAGGTCTCCTGCTGCCCGGCCCGGTCGCTTCCCCCCGTCGCGACCGGGCCGTTTTCTGTCTGACCGCATGGACAGCAGGCGCGTCGCCCCCTAAAGCATCGCCCCAGTGCAACCGGAAGGACCCAAGCCATGAGTGATGACCGCCTGATCGCCGCCCTTGACGTGCCCAATGCCCTGCAAGGCATGAAACTGGCCGAAGAGATCGGTGATGCCGTCAGCTTCTACAAGATCGGCCTGGGGATGCTGACCGGCGGCGGGCTGGCCCTGGCCAACGAGCTGAAGCAGGAACACGGCAAGCGCATCTTCCTCGACATGAAGCTCTTCGATATCGGCGCAACGATTGAAGCCGCCGTGCGCGGGCTGGCGCAGTTCGATCTGGATTTCCTGACCGTGCAGGGCGACCCGCAGGTGGTCCGAGCCGCGAAAGAGGGCGCAGCGGGCAGCGGGCTCAAGATCCTCGCCGTCACGGTGCTGACCTCGCTTGACCGGGATGATCTGGATGCCAACCTGATCAAGCCGGGCAATGTGCAGGATATCGTTCTGCAACGCGCCGCAAATGCGTTCGAGGCCGGGGCCGATGGCGTCATCGCCTCACCCCATGAGGCCGCGTTGATCCGCGCCCTTCCAAATGCCAAAGACCGCCTGATCGTCACCCCCGGCGTGCGCCCCACAGGCAGCGCCAAGGGTGATCAAAAGCGCGTGGCAACCCCGGCTGCGGCCATCACCGACGGAGCCGATCATATCGTGGTGGGCCGCCCGATCTGGACGGCAGAGAACCCCCGCGCCGCGGCACAGGCGATCCTCGCAGACCTGCCCTGACCCGATCCCGAGCCAAGGGGCGAAGTCCCCGCAGGCGAGATACAGTCTTGCGCCGTCAGGCGCGCAACTTGGCTAACGGCTCAGTTCTCGTTGATATCGTGGTCGAAGGTCTTCACCTGGCCGCGATAGACGCCCAGGAACCGGCGCAGCAGCAGCCAGGCCACCAGCGACACCACGGCATAGCTCAGCAAAAGAACAGGGACCGA
>NZ_MNBL01000184.1 GCF_001879695.1 Nioella sediminis | reverse complement strand
GCCCCGCCGATCAGCAGGATCAGCGCGATCACCCCGGCCCCGGCCCCGAACCCCAGCAGAACGAAGGTGGGCAGGATCACCTCGCCAATGGCAAGAAGGATCGCCAGCGCGCCCCAGGCCCACCAGGTATTCCAGATATCCATCAGGCCCGCCCTTTCAGCATCTGGAAGGCCTTGCCGAAGGCATCGGCGGCATCGGCGGGCACGATGATGGTCTGCGTCCCCTGCCCCTGCGCCACCTGCGCAATGGATTCCACCTGCTTGAGCGCGATCTGGTACTGCGCTGCCTCCAGCCCGTTATCGGCAATCGCTTCGGCCACGACGCGGGTCGCATAGGCCTCTGCATCGGCTTGGATCCGGCGCGCCTCGGCAATCTTCTGCGCGGCATAAAGCTCCGCATCCGCATTGAGCTCCACCGCCCGCTTGGCGCCCTCGGCCTCGGTCACCTGCGCCCGGCGGGCCCGTTCGGCGTTCAGCTGCTGCAGCATCGCATCGCGCGTCGCCTGGTCGAGGTTCACATCGAGAATCTCGGCCCGCGTCACCTCGATCCCCCAGGCGTCAACGGCGTCCTCCACGCTTGTCTTGATCGCAGAGATCAGGGCAGAGCGGTTCGATTGCACCTCATCGAGATCCATCTTGCCGATCTCGGCCCGCACGATCCCGGCCACCGTGGTGGAAATCGCCCCATCCACGTCGCGGATCCGGTACACGGTCTTTTCCGGCTCAAGGATGCGGTAGAACACGCTGGTATCAATCTGCACCAGCACGTTGTCCTTGGTGATCGCGTCCTGGCTGGCATTGGGCAGCTGGCGCTCCAGGATCGAGATCTTATGCGCCACCCGGTCGAGGAACGGCACGATGAAGTTGATCCCCGGTCCCAGCACCGACCGCAGCCGCCCGAACCGTTCGACAACGAATTTCTGGCTCTGCGGCACAATGCGAATGCCAAGGTAGATGCAAAGAAGGATGAACCCTGCCAGCAGCAGGATCACAAGATTGCCGCCCAACAGGGCGTCGAGAATGGCTTCGATATCCATGGTATTGGTATCCTCGTTCTTCATACGCGGAACTATGCAGTGGGGTTGAAAATTGGTCTAGGGCGTATGTGGGCCGGTTTGTCCGCAAGAACAAGGCCGATTTGAGGACGATCCGGTCAGGGCCAGCTTGTAACTGGCCCTCTACGGTCGGCAATCGCGAGCCAAACCACCCCCTTGTCAGAGGATGGCAGGCGCGCTGATGCGGTCCTTCGGGGACAGTTCAGGCCACAGCCTTCCCGGCCAGCTTCGCAACGATCCGCCCCGGCACCTGCCGGGCAGACATCGCGCGGGGATAGGGCAGCTCTTCCATCTCCGGCACGTCGCCGTAGAGGGTTTCGAACTCGGCGAAGTTGTCGAAGCTGCGGCGGCT
>NZ_MNBL01000183.1 GCF_001879695.1 Nioella sediminis | reverse complement strand
CCATCTCCGGCACGTCGCCGTAGAGGGTTTCGAACTCGGCGAAGTTGTCGAAGCTGCGGCGGCTGACGTTGTCGATGAAGGTCTCGGCGGGGGCGCCGTTCGCACGGATGATTTCGTGCTCTTCCGTCTCGATATGGTAGACGGTGTAAGTCTCGCCCATCTCGTCCAAGGGCACCCGTGTGATCGTCGCCCCGTTCACCAGCGCCCCGGCGTGGCAGATGACTCCATCGATAAGCATCCCATGATCCGCCGTCACCGTCAGGTCAGTGTGCGGCAGACCATCGCCCAAAGACCCGGCAGCGAAGCGCACTGGCATCAGGCGCTCGGCGGGG
>NZ_MNBL01000182.1 GCF_001879695.1 Nioella sediminis | reverse complement strand
GATGAGCGCAAGGCAGGTGCCAGGAAAGATCCAGCAAATTCTCGCCAATGGGCAAGCGGCTTAGGCGGCGCCACTGTCTTTGGCGCATGTCTGTTCCAACGCTGCTTTCCGCTTCTGCAACCACGGTGCGATGCAACACGGCTCCGGCGGGTTTTATGGCGTTGGTTCAATCTGTTGTCTTAAACCTAAATATCTGTAGAGATTGTGAACGCGGGGTGACATATTGGCCGTCATTGTGTCATCGAGCTTAGAAGGTGAGGATCCTACTAGTGGCAACATATGAAATTTCAGGCTTTGCTGAATATCAGGTCGATACATCGAACAACAATAGCGCGTTCCAGGGAACAACCGTCCAGAATTTTACGTTCGATGATGACAGCGATGGCGACACTACGTTTGAAATCGGTGACGTACTGGGTGTCGTATCAGGCAACAACCTTAACTACCTAGGCAACATGTCTGTGCCACTCGTTGGTGGCGGCTCGATGGAACTTGCTCTTGTCCAAGGGGCGGCTAGTTACGTCGATCCGAATGTTATCCAAGTTTTGATCGTAGTTCCGTTGGGGATGTCGGTCACCGACTTCATATTCCCAGATCCTATTGACTACTCGGCACGTGAAACCGATGCTTTCCCGACATGTTTTGTCGCCGGAAGTCAGATTTCAACTCCTATGGGAACTCGCGCAGTCGAGGCATTGTGCATCGGGGACTTGATCGAGACGGCGAATGGTGCTGTGCCTGTCAAATGGATCGGGCGGCAGACGGTCATGACCCGCTTCGGTCCTGCCGAA
>NZ_MNBL01000181.1 GCF_001879695.1 Nioella sediminis | reverse complement strand
GGACATTGGGATATGGCGCGGGTCAGCGAACTGTTCCCACGACTGGGGGAACGACAAGACCAGGTCGCCTCGTCCCTGTCCGGCGGCGAACAGCAGATGCTGGCGATTGGCCGCGCGCTGATGACGAACCCGCGCCTGCTGATCCTCGATGAAGCGACAGAGGGCCTTGCCCCCGTCATAAGGCAGGAAATCTGGGCCGCGATCCAGCGGCTCAAGGTGGAAGCCGGGTTGTCGATCCTCGTGATCGACAAATCGCTGAAGGAACTGGGCGGCGTTGCCGACAAGGGCGTGATCATCGAGAAAGGCGTGACCGTGTGGACCGGTGCTTTCTCTGCCCTGACCCGCGACATCACCGACCGGCATCTGGGGGTCTAGGCCATGGCGTTCCACTTCCCCCAGAAGGTTCTGTTCAAGCATTGCGACCCGGCCGGCATCGTGTTCTATCCGCGCTATTTCGAGATGTTGAACGATTGCGTCGAAGCCTTCTTCGACGAGGTTCTGGGACTGCCGTTCGAAACGCTCCATGCCACGGGCGGCGTGCCCACGGCGGAAATCACCACCCGCTTTCTAGCCCCGAGCCGCCATGGCGATCACCTGACCATTGCCCTGACCGTCACCCGTGTCGGGCAGAGCTCGCTTGGGCTGATGTTCACCGCCGATTGCGGTGATGAAACCCGCTTCACCGCGCGCTCCACCCTTGTCCTTCTGGGCGAAAACGGGCGGCCCCGGCCATGGCCCGAGGGGGTGCGACAGATACTTCTGGACCGAGAGGAGGCCCCGGCCCATGTCCCATAAATCCATTCAACCCGCAGGCTGGCCCGACCCCAAGGGCTATGCGAATGGCATCCTTGCCAGCAACGGGACGCTCTATGTGGGCGGTCAGATCGGCTGGGACACGGACGGGAAATTTGCGCCGGGTGGTTTCATCGGCCAGATGGAACAGGCGCTGCGCAACATCCGCGACGTGGTCGAAGCCGCGGGGGGAACGCCCGCGGATATCACGCGGCTGACCTGGTATGTGACCGACAAGCAGGAATATCTGGACAGTCAGCGAGAGGTGGGCGCGGCCTATCGTCGGATCATGGGCAAGCATTTCCCCGCCATGGCGATGGTTGTGGTCGCCGGTCTGGTCGAGGATGAGGCGGTGGTCGAGATCGAGGCCACCGCCGTCATCGGCTGATCCGCCCGGAAACCCGTTGCCTTTCCGGGCTGCACGCGGCTGGATGGGGTCATGCGGATCCTGAGTTTCAACATCCAGAACCTGCGGCTTCGCCAACGGGGCGCCCAACCCCGGCTGGACGGCGCGCGGGACCGCGACGAGATCGGCGAATCCCCGGAACTGGACCCGGCTGACCGCCGGTTGTCCGCCGCGCTGCTCGCGCAGGCGGGGGCCGATCTGGTGCTGTTGCAGGAGGTGTTCGACAAGGACACGCTGGATTGGTTCAACACCCGGCTGTTGCCCGCCGCCGGTCTGTCCCCCTACCCCCATGCCCATTGCCCGCCCGGCAATGACGGGCGCGGGCTGGACCTGGCGGTTATGTCGCGCCAGCCCGTCCGGTTGATCAGTCACGCGCAGCTGACCGCCGTCGATCTGGGTCTCGATACGCCGCGCCCCGATCTGCCGGTCTTTCGCAGGGACTGCCTGATGGTGGAAACCGGCGGGCTGACCGTTTTCACCTGCCATTTCAAGGCCCCCTACCCCGATGCTGAGGCCGCCTGGCCCGTGAGGCGGCTGGAGGCCGAAGCCACGCGACGGATCATCGAGCGGCGGTTTGGCGATCCGTCAAGCGCCCTATGGCTGATCGTGGGGGATCTGAACGAACCGTTTAAGCCCGATGCCGAGCCCGCCATTCAACCGCTGCTGCCGCCCTTCACAGCTGACCTGATGGCGCGGCTTCCTGAGGATGAACGCTGGACCTACTTTGACAGTCATTCCGGCAGATACGGCCAGCCTGACGCCCTGCTGGCATCCCCCACGCTTGCCGCCCGCTGGCCCGAGGCCATCCCGCAGGTGTTGCGCGCCGGGCTGGCCTATGAAGCCACCCGCCACCGGGGGGCACATCTGCAAGGTGTTGGCCGCCACAGGCCCCATGCCTCGGATCACGCGGGCGTTCTGCTGGAGCTGAGCGGCCTATGACCCCTGAAACGAAAACGGCGCCATCCGGCGCCGCTTCCTCTTTCCTTGAAGCCGTCTGGTCTATTGGTCGGCCCAGGCCCAGGGGCGTGTGAATTCACCCAGAACATCGGCCACGGCCTCATCCGAGACCTCGCCGGTCCGTTCCAGTTTGGCCACAAGACCCAGCTTCTTGCTTTCGGAAACTTCCACCACGCGGGCATTCACCCCCGCCTCGTCCAGCGCCGCATTATAGACGCGGGTGATGGCCATCTTGCGCAGCGCCGGTTTGAAGACCTTGCCCACAGCCGTCTTGGGCAGTTCGTCCATCAGCTCGATATGCTTGGGCCGCGCGGCGCGTTCATGGACATGCTCGTCGCAATGCTCTTTCAGCTCCTTGATCGAGACCTCGGCCCCCGCCACCAGCTCGACATAGACGCAGGGCAGTTCGCCCGCGAACGCATCGGGCTGCCCGATGGCGCCGGTCATGGCAACGGCGGGGTGGCTGGCCAGTGCTTCTTCGATCTCGGCCGGGTCGATATTGTGACCGCCGCGAATGATCAGATCCTTGGCACGGCCCGTGATCCACAAATAGCCATCAGCGTCGATCCGGCCCAGGTCACCCGTGCGCAGGAAAATATCGTCGTGGAACAGGTCGATATTCTTGTCGCTCTCGGTATAGGTCGAGCCTTCGAACACGCCGGGGTTGTCGATACAGATTTCACCCACCTCGTCGGTTCCGCACTGCACGGGACCATCCGGGGTCTGCTTGAGAATCCGCACTTCCGTATGCGGGAAAGGAACACCGACCGAGCCGATCTTCTTCTCGCCCTCGACCGGGTTACAGGACACGAGGCAGGTCGCCTCGGTCAGGCCGTAGCCTTCGACCAGCGTCACGCCGGTCGCCTTCTCGAACCGCTTGAACAGTTCCACCGGCAGCGGTGACGACCCCGAGAACGCTGTTTTCACGGTCGAGATATCGCCATTCACCGGGCGTTGCATCATCGCCGAAATCGCCGTGGGAACGGTGATAATGAAGGTGATTTTCCAGCGTTCGACCAGCTTCCAGAAATTGTCGAACACACCCTCGCCCCGGTAGCCCTGCGGTGTCGGGAAGACCACATGCGCGCCCGAGGCAATCGCCGCCATCAGAATCACGTGGCAGGCAAAGACGTGGAACAGCGGCAGCGGACACATGATATTGTCTGTTTCATCGAACAGGATCGTGGCCCCGAGCCAGCCATTGTAGATCAGCCCCGAATACTTGTGCTGCGCCACTTTCGGCATGCCAGTGGTGCCGCCGGTGTGGAAATAGGCGGCGACGCGATCTGCCTTGGCATCCTCAAAGGTCAGGCGGTCGGCGGGCTGCTTGGCGATCTCGGCGTTGAAGTCGATGATCTTGGCATGGTGGTTGGACGGGTTCTTGGGCCGAATGAGCGGCACGATCAGCTTCTTGACGCCGGTCAGGTAGCGCAGCAGATCGACCTCGATCACATGTTTCACATTGGGCGCATGGCCCACGGCCTCGGCCACTTTCTGGGCCACATCCGTTTTCGGGAAGGCCTTGACCGTCACCACCGCCTTGGCCCCGGTTTCACGCAGGATGGCGCTGATCTGTTCAGGCTCCAGCAGCGGGTTGATCGGGTTGGCGATGCCCGCGACGCAGCCGCCCAGAAGGGTCAGCACGGTTTCGTTGCAGTTGGGCAGCACATAGGCCACCGAGTCCGTCTCGGTGATGCCAAGCGACCGGAAGAGGTTCGCGGTCTGGGTGACCTTGCCATGCAGCTGCGACCAGGTCAGCGTTTCGGCCTTGTCGGTCGGGCCGGAAAACAGCTGATAGGACACTGCGTTATGGTTCGGGAACTTGTCCCTTGTCTTGGTCAGCAATTCATACAGCGTGGTGGCTGGCTGGCTTTCAGGCCAGGGCAGATCCTGCTCCATGGCTCTGACATCAGCGACGTTCGCAAACCGCCTCATTCTCATTCCTCCCCTTTTATCCCTGTCTGGCCCGTCGCCTTTCGACGCGGGCCGGTATTTTGTGGATCAGGATGGAGGCAAAGAGGCCCGCAAAGCAAGCGTAACCCAACGCAAACTGCAATGCGGGGAGTGAAGGGTCCGGTTTCAGGGGGCTTTCCAGGGTGGCAGTTGCCGCATTATTCGGCAGCCAGTCCTTCCGTGAACTGAAGCCGCGCCAGCCGGGCATAAAGACCATCGCCGGCCACAAGCTCCTCATGGGTGCCTTCAGCGACGATGCGGCCTTCCTCGAAGACCACGATCCGGTCGGCCTTCTTCACCGTCGCCAGCCGGTGCGCCACGATCAGCGTCGTTCGGTCTGCCGACAACTCCGCCACGGCCTGCTGCACCGCCCGCTCACTTTCCGCGTCAAGCGCGCTCGTGGCCTCATCGAGCAGCAGAACCGGAGCGTCGCGCAGGATTGCGCGGGCAATGGCGATGCGCTGCTTCTGCCCGCCCGACAGCATGATGCCGCGTTCGCCCACATAGGTGTCATACCCATCGGGCAGCGCCATCAGGAAATCATGCGCGGCGGCGGCCTGCGCGGCGGCCTCGACCTCTGCATCGGTGGCATCGGGGCGCCCGAAGCGGATGTTTTCTCGGGCAGAGGCAGCGAAGATCACCGGATCCTGCGGCACCAGCGCCATGGCGTCGCGGAAGGTGGCGCGCTTCATCTCTTTCAGGTCGAGCCCGTCAAAGGTGACGCGGCCCGAGATCGGGTCATAGAAGCGCAACAACAGCTGGAAAATCGTGGACTTGCCCGCGCCGGAGGGGCCAACAAGGGCCACGGTTTCGCCGGGCTTGATGGTCAGGGTGATCCCATCAAGCGCCTGCTGATCGGGGCGCGTCGGGTAGTGGAACTGCACGTTTTCAAAGCGGATCGCGCCCCGTCCGCCCTGGGGCAGATCGCGCCCCTGCTCGGGATCGGCCACGCTGTCGCGCCCGGTCAGAAGCTCTACCAGCCGTTCGGTAGCACCTGCGGCGCGCTGCAACTCGCCCCAGATTTCCGACAGCGCGCCGACGGCCCCCGCGGTCATGATCGCGTAGATCAGAAACTGGATCAGCTCGCCGATGGACATGCCGCCACCACGCACGTCGCGCGCGCCGATCCAGAGCACACCGACAACGCCCGAAAAGATCAGCAGGATGACGATGACCGTCATCACGGCGCGGGTACGGATGCGGGTCTTGGCGGCGTCGAAGCTGGCCTCCGTCACACGGTCGAATTCGCCCGCCGTTGGGCGTTCATTGGTAAAGGCCTGTACGGTCTGCACGGACAGCAGCGCCTCGCTGGCCTTGCCGGAGCTTTCCGCGATCCAGTCCTGGTTCTTGCGAGACAGCACCCGCAGGCGGCGACCCAACACCACGATGGGCACGATCACGACGGGCACGATCAGCAGCACAAGCCCGGTCAGCTTGGGCGAGGAATAGAGCATCATGCCAAGCCCGCCGAGGAAGATCAGCGCGTTTCTCAGCGCGATGGAGATGGACGAGCCGATAACGGACAGGATCAGCGTGGTATCAGTGGTGATGCGGGACAGCACCTCGCCGGTCATGATCCGCTCGAAAAAGGCGGGGCTCATGGAGATCATGCGGTCGAACACGGCCTTGCGGATATCCGCGATCACACGCTCGCCAAGCCGGGTGACAAGGTAGTAGCGCAGGCCGGTGCCAATGGCGAGCAGGCCAGCAAGGCCAAGCGCCGCAAGGAAATACTTGTCCAGCAGCGTCACGGCATCGGTCTCGAACCCATCCACGACCCGGCGCACCGCCAGCGGGATGGTCAGCGACACGGTGGCCGTCAGGACCAGTGCGGTCAGGGCGCCTGCCATCAGCCAGCGATAGGGCAGCATGAACGGCAAAAGCGCACGCAGAGACCCGATGCGGCGCGATTTCTCACGCTCCTGTTCGCTGTTCATCGGCTGTGGCTGGCTGGAGCTGTCGGCCATTGTCGTGTCCGGTCCTGTTTCGCTTGAAACGGGATAGAACGCCACCGCCCCCGGCACAAGGCCCCGAGGTGATGCAAATCGGCGCGGCGCGGAGGCCCTGACCGCTCTTGCACGGGCGGCCGTGGGCACTGCCCCCGAAGGCCGCTCAGCCGGTCGAACGGATTAGGGGCGCGATCTGCCGAACAGGGCCTGGGCGACGCTGGACACAGTGAAAAGGATGGCCGCGAGGCACACGATCGAGGGGCCGGTCGGCGTGTCCCATTCAAGCGAGGCCTGAAGGCCGCCAATGACGGCGAGCGCCCCGATCACGATCGCGGCAAGTGCCATGCGCTCGGGCGTGGTGGCGAAGGGACGCGCGGTGGCAGCCGGCACGATCAGCATCGCCGCAATCAGCAACACGCCCACCACCTTGATCGCCACCGCAACGACAAGCGCCAGCGCCAGGGTCAGGACCAGCTGTTCCCGCCTCGGGTCGATCCCGGCGGCAAAAGCCAGATCGGGGTTCAAGGTCGCCGTCAACAGCGCCGACCAACGCCACCACAGAAGCCCGAGAACCAACGCCGCGCCGCCCCAGATCACCGCCAGATTCGGCACGCCCACGGCAAGGATATCCCCAAAGAGATAGGCCATCAGGTCGACGCGCACGCCGTGCAGGAAGGACACGGCCACAAGGCCGAAGGCCAGCGCGGAATGGGCCAATACGCCCAGAAGCGTATCCATGGCGTAGCCCCGGTTCGACAGGCTGGACACCGTGAAAGCCATGAGCAGCGACACCACCAGCACCCCGCCAAACACGGATGTATCGAAGGCCAGCGCCAGCGCCACGCCCAGAATCGCCGCATGGGCCGTGGCATCCCCGAAATAGGCCATCCGTCGCCAGACCACGAAACAGCCAAGCGGCGCGGCGGCCAGAACAAGGCCAAGCCCCGCCAGCGTGGCGCGGACAAGGAAATCGTCAAGCAGGGTCATTCCGCGGCCTCATGTCCGTGGTCATGGTCATGATCATGGCTATGGTGATGTTCATGCCGGTAGAGCGCCAGCGCGCCGCCGGTGCCGGTGCCAAACAGCGCCCGGTATTCCGGGGCGGAGGCGACATGCTCGGGTTCCCCCTGACAGCAGACATGGCCGTTGAGACAGACCACCCGATCCGAGGCCGCCATGACCACATGCAACTCGTGGCTGACCATCAGAACCGCGCAGCCCAGATGGTCGCGCACCTCGGCGATCTTCTGATAAAATGCCGCCGATCCGGGTTGATCCAGCCCTTGCGTCGCTTCATCGAGGATCAGCAATTCGGGTTTCGACAAAAGTGCGCGGGCCAAAAGCACCCGTTGGAACTGACCACCTGAAAGCCCTGACATCTGCCGTCCCGACAAGGCCCCTGCCCCGGCTTCGTCCAGCGCATCGCGAGCGGCTTCATCATCCACCCGCTGCGGCAGGTCGAGAAAGCGGCGCACGGTCATCGGCAATGTCGGGTCGATATGCAGCTTTTGCGGCACATACCCGATCCGCAGCCCCGGCTTGCAGGTGACCGCGCCTGCACTCGGCTCCACCGCGCCGATGATGGCCCGAAGCAGCGTCGATTTGCCGGACCCGTTCGGGCCGACGATTGTCACGATCTCGCCGGGATCGATGGAGAAATCCACATGATGCAGCACCGTCTGGCCGCCCAGTTGAACGTTCAGCCCGGACATTTCCACAAGGCTCATGCAGCGTCTTTCTTCTGGCAGTTGGGGCAGACACCCTCGGCCTCGGTCACGGTGCGTTCGATCTTGAACCCGGTCTCGGAGGCGACGCGCCCCAGATTGCCCTTGGCGGGTTCGGCCATGCCCTCGGCCACGGAATTGCAGATCCGGCAGATCAGGAAAACCGGCGCGTGGTTTTCACCGGGATGGGTGCAGGCGGTAAAGGCATTGAGACGCTCGATCTTGTGGGCAAAGCCGTGGGCCGTGAGGAAATCCAGCGCACGATAGGCCACCGGCGGCTGCGACCCATGCCCCTCTGCGCGCAGCCGATCCAGGATTTCATAAGCCCCAAGCGCGCGATGCTCCTCCAGCAGAATCTCCAGCACCCGACGGCGAACCGGGGTCAGGTTCAGCCCCTGTTCCCTGCATTGCGCCTCGACCGCCTCCAGCCCGCCGGTGCGGCAGGGGG
>NZ_MNBL01000180.1 GCF_001879695.1 Nioella sediminis | reverse complement strand
CCGGCCCGCCGGTGCGGCAGGCGGAATGGTCGTGACTGTCGAATCCGATCGTGTCCATGGCTGGGTCCGTCTGCGGCGATTGGGGGGTTGATAGGTGATGTTATTACGTTTATCAAGCCACGTAATGTTATAAGATAACAATGGAGTCCCCATGCGATCCCTCGCCCTTGTCCCGTCGCTTCTTTTATCCAGTGCCGCGCTGGCGGAGATTCCCTCCGTGGCCACGGATATCACCCCAGTTCACGGGCTGGTGTCCATGGTGATGGGCGATCTCGGCACGCCTACGCTGCTGGTCGAACCCGGTGCCTCGCCACATGGCTACGCGTTGCGCCCGTCGCAGGCGGCGGCCTTGCAGGATGCCGATGCGGTGTTCTGGATCGGCCATGACCTGACCCCATGGCTGGACGACCCGCTGGACAGCCTCGCCCGCCAGGCCGTGGTGGTCGAACTGCTGGATGCCGAGGGCACCGTGGTGCATCAGTTCCGGGAAGACGCGGTATTCGCGCATGACGAGCATGACGCGCATGACGAGCATGACGAGCATGACGAGCATGACGAGCATGACGAGCATGACGAGCATGACGAGCATGACGAGCATGACGAGCATGACGAGCATGATCGGGACGCGCAAGCCCTTGATGATCATGACGAACACGGCCATGGCGACCATGAACATGGGCATGAGGGGCACGCCCATGACGGTGCCGATCCACATGCCTGGCTCGACCCGGAAAACGCGGTGGTCTGGCTGGCGGCAATCGCCGAAACCCTGTCCGGCCTGGACCCGGACAACGCCGATACCTACCGGACCAATGCAGCGGCGGCACAGGCGGACATCACCGCTCTGAATACCGAAATCGCCACCCGGCTCGCCCCTGTCTCGACCCGCAGCTTTGTGGTGTTCCACGATGCATTCCAGTATTTCGAGCAGCGGTTCGACCTGTCCAGCGCCGGGGCGATTTCCATGAGCGATGCCAGCAACCCCTCGGCCGCCCGCATCGCCGAAATCCGGGATGCGGTTGCCGAACAGGACGTGGTCTGTGTCTTTTCCGAGCCGCAGTTCAACCCCGGCCTCGTTGCAACCGTTGCGGCTGGTACAGCGCTGACAACCGCCATCATTGATCCTCTCGGGTCGGACCTTCCCCTCGGCGCGGGTTTCTACCCGGCCCTGATCCACAGCATCGCGGCTTCGGTCGAGGGATGCCTGTCAGCAGAGTAGTACAAAGGCAACCGCGGGTTTCCTTGCAAACAGAACAGGTTCCGTCCCATTCCCCGTGGGGCGGAACATCTTTTTATCCAACAGATCAGGAAACTGGAGCGGGCGACGGGAATCGAACCCGTATCATCAGCTTGGAAGGCTGAGGTCTTACCATTACACAACGCCCGCTCAGCGTGATACGGCTTATTGGAAGGGTCTTTCGGCGTCAAGTACGCGGCGGGTAATGTGGAGAGAAAACTCAGTCCAAACCTGTAGCGGTGATCGACGGGATGGGCGACGGGCTGTAAGCGGCACAGGCGCGGACTCTTGCGCCGAAGAAATCCCCGACCTGTTGGCATTGCCCCGTCAGGTGGTCCGGTATGATTGCTACTACTTGGCTGGGGTTGTGCTTTGACAACTGCCACCGGCTCAGACGGCTTCTATGGCAGCTGCGATCCCTTGCCCGACACCGACGCACATCGCGGCCAAACCACGCCTGCGGCCTGCGGCCTTCAACTCAAGCGCAGCTGTCCCCAAGATGCGTGCTCCTGACATGCCAAGCGGATGGCCAAGTGCTATCGCACCGCCATTGCGGTTTACTCGCGGATCGTCATCGGCGATGCCTAAGGCACGCAAGCTGGCGAGAGCTTGACTGGCGAAGGCCTCGTTCAACTCGATCAAATCAAGATCTGCGACAGACCAACCCAGCCATGTCAGCAGCTTTTGTGACGCGGGCACCGGGCCAATCCCCATGATCCGGGGCGCGACACCAGCGACCGCGCCACCTCTTATGCGAGCCATGGGGGACAACCCATATCGCTGTGCTGCGGCTTTGGAGGCCAGGATCAGCGCTGCCGCCCCGTCATTGACGCCCGATGCGTTGCCCGCCGTCACCGAACCACCCCTCCGAAAAGGCGCTTTCAGCGTGGCAAGAGTCTCCGCAGTGGTATTGGGGCGCAAGTGTTCGTCATGTTCGACAAGGCGGTCGCAGCCTTTTCGCCCGGCAACGGTCACGGGTACAATTTCGGCTGCAAACCTCCCACTTTGCTGGGCGGCGCCTGCCTTCCGTTGCGATGAGAGGGCAAGAGCATCCTGATCGGCGCGACTGATTGCATAGTCTTCGGCGACGTTCTCGGCGGTTTCTGGCATCGAGTCGATGCCGTACTGCGACTCAATCACGCGATTAACGAAGCGCCAACCGATTGTAGTGTCGGCAATTTCAGCACTGCGAGAAAAGGCATGATACGCCTTGGGCAACACGAAGGGCGCGCGCGACATACTTTCGACACCGCCCGCGATCATGAGCTCCGCCTCTCCGGCCTTGATCGCGCGGGCAGCGGTCAATATAGCATCCATTCCCGAACCACAAAGGCGATTCATCGTGGTCCCGGGAACACTCTCGGGCATGCCTGCTAAAAGCAAGGCCATGCGAGCAACATTGCGGTTGTCTTCCCCGGCCTGATTGGCGCAGCCTAGGGTCACGTCATCCACCGCGCCCCAATCTACACCCTTGTTGCGCGCCATGAGCGCCCTTATCGGCACAGCTGCCAGATCGTCTGGCCGAACATCGGCCAAAGCGCCGCCATAGCGCCCAATCGGAGTACGGACATAGTCGCAAATGAACGCCTCAGTCATATCCTGCCTTTAATCTCTCAATCTCGTTCTGCTCCGCACGCAAGGGCGCAAGCGCGGCCTCCAAACGCCCGACATCGGCCTCTATGCCTTCCGCTTTAGCTACCGCCGCGATCATCGCGGCGAGGCGCTCAGGTGTCTGCTGAGAGGCCCACCAAAGAGGCCCACCTGTCCATTTGGGAAAGCCGTAGCCATGCACCAGCGTCACGTCGATGTCGCCTGACTGTCGGGCAATCCCCTCGGCCAGCACCTTGGCGGCCTCGCCAAGGATGGCGCCCAGCAGCCGGTCGGTGATCTCATTCTCTGAAACCGGACGAGCCGATATTCCCTTGTCTTTCCGGGCTTGTGCGATGAGCATCCCAACCACATCAGACGGTACGGCGCGTCCTTCCACGTAGTCGTACCATCCCGCGCCCGCCTTGCGCCCCAACCTGCCAGCCTCACACAGGCGGTCGGGGATATCGACATATCGCGTATCTGGGTCGCGCGTCGCGGCCTGTCGTTTGCGCATCTGCCAAGCAATATCAAGGCCTGACATATCTCCAACTGCGAAGGGCCCAAGCGCAAAGCCGAAGCCGGTTGCGGCCGCGTCTACATCTTGCGGTGTAGCGCCGTCTTCAATGAGAAATTCGGCGCTGCGACGGTAGGCTGCATAGATGCGATTGCCGATGAAGCCCTCAGACGCACCCGCCACGACCGCTTGCTTGCCAAGCTGCTTGGCAAAGTCGAGTGCGGTTGCAAGCGTTCGGTCCGAGCCTTTTGCCGTGTCGGCCACCTCCAGAAGCTTCATCACATCGGCTGGGCTGAAAAAGTGCAACCCGACCACGTCTTCCGGGCGTGAAGTGACACAGGCCAGATCGTCAAGATCGAGGTATGAGGTGCCCCTAGATTTGTAGACGCTTTGCCCCCTAACTTTGAGGCGAGGAGGCCGACATGGGGACAAGCAACTACAGCGACGGGTTCAAGCGGGATGCGGTGCATCCACTGCCCGGCAGGGCATTGCGCCGAAAGGGAAACCAAAAGGCCCGCCCGGCCCGGCGGTCCGAAATAAATGACATCTCGTCAGTCTGCCTCAATGCCAGGCCCGTCTCTGGCGGCATCCCCTAGCGCCTGCTTCACCTCTCGCGCGATCAGCTCGCGCAACCAGGAGTGGATGGGCGACCGATGCGTGCGCTCGGTCCAGACCAGGGAGATGTTGAATGGCGCGGGACAGGGGCAATCGGCCATTTGAACCGATCCCCCCAAGGTTTCCCCGATGCGCCGGGGCACCGTCGAGATCAGGTCTGTGCCCGCGATGATGCGATTCAACCCCGCAGGGCTTGGCACAGTCAGAACCTGGTTCAGAACATGTCCCAGCCGGTCGAGGTAACGCAGGTAGCCCGACCGCCAGCCACCGCCATAGAGCACAACCGCATGACGCGCGGCGAGGTACGCTTCCAGTGTCAGGGGCGCATTGGCCAGCGGGTTTGCCGGGTCCATGATACAGACATAGCGTTCGGCCAGAAGGTTGCGGCAGTAGAAGCCCGCTTGTTCCGTCATCAGCGGGCCGATCAACACCTCTGCCTCTCCCCGTTTGAGTTGCAGGTGGCCCTGCGAGATCGAGTTGATGGCTTCCACCCGAATATTCGGCGCCTCGTCCCGCAACCGCCGCATGACAAGCGGCAGGATCAACTGCCGTTCGTAGAAATTGCAGGCAATGGTAAAGGTATGCTCGGCTTCGGAGGGATCGAACGCCTCGGGCGTCGCCAGCCGCTCTATCTCCGCAAGCAGCGATTCCGCCGAGACCGCGATGGCCGAGCAGCGTTCGGTAGCCTCTACCTGGGTGCCCTGACGGAAGAACAGCTGATCGTCAAAGATACGGCGCAGTTTCTCGATCGTGTAACTGACCGCCGACTGGTTCACGCCAAGAACCTGCGCGGCAACCGAGAAGGACCGGTGTTCATGCACCAGCCGAAGGGTACGCAGATCGGCGAAGTCAATGTTCAGTGCTTTCATTTGCCAGTCCATCAATAAATTCGATCCAGTCGATCAATTCCATTAAGTTGTTCGATCCGCCAAGGCAAGATAAGCCGGGACGCACAGGACGCGAAGGGAGGATCTCGTCATGCCACTGGCACCCGTCAATGACGCGGTGACGATCACGGAATTGATCGACAACCCCTATCCGTTCTACCGGCAGATGCGCGCGAACAGCCCGGTCGTGTCGGTCAGGGCTGTCAACCGGGTGATGCTGACCAAGGCAGCCGACACCCGCGCGGTGAAAGACGATCCCGAAACATGGTCGTCCGACGACCCCGATACCCCGATGAAACGCGCCTTCCATGCCCACACGCTGATGCGCAAGGACGGCGAAGAGCATCTGCGCGAACGCAACGCCATGATGCCCACCTTCTCGCCGCGCAATCTGAAGACGCTCTGGGGACCGGCCTATGAAAATCTGGCGGGCGAGTATCTGGACCGGCTGCCAAAGGGCGAGGTAGTCGATCTCTTCCCGACTCTGGCAGGCCCGCTGGCCGCCCGAATCCTTGCGGATATTCTGGGCCTGTCCGAGGCCAGCGACGACAATATGCAGTTCTGGTCGCAGGCGCTGATTGACGGGGCGGGAAATTTCGGCTGGTTCGATGAACCGTTCGAACGGGTGGACCGCGCTCATCTGGCGATGGATGCCCTGATGGAGCGGAAGGCGGAGTATTACCGCGCCAATCCCGATCAAACCGCGCTATCCGTGATGGTGAATGCCGATGACCCCATCGCGTGGAGCCAGATCGTCGCCAATATCAAGATCGCCATTGGCGGCGGCATCAATGAACCGCGCGACGCGCTGCTAACGGTTCTTTACGGCCTGCTGACCAACCCCGACCAGTTGGACGAGATCAAGAGGACGGGTCAGTGGGGCTCTGCGTTCGAGGAAGCAATCCGGTGGGTCGCACCCATTCAGGTCAGTTCCCGCCGCGCCACCCGTGACACCCAGATCCGGGGCATCGACATCCCCAAGGGGACAGTGGTGATGACCTGTCAGGCGTCCTCCAACCATGACGAGGACCTGTTCGAGGACGGACATCTTTTCAACGCCTTCCGGGCCCGCAACCCGCATCAGAGTTTCGGCTCTGGCCCGCATCACTGCATGGGCACCCATCTGGCGCGAATGATGCTGGGAAAGATCATGCTTCCAATGATCTTCGACCGCTTCCCGAACATGGAACTGGTGCAGCCCGAAACCGTGGTCTGGAAAGGTTTCGGCTTTCGCGGGCCGCTGAACCTGCCGGTCCGGCTGAACTGAACTGTGCAAGGATTGCCGAATTAATGCCAAGGCTCACCTTCATTGCATCGCAAGGAACATCCCGGACGGTTGACGCCCGGATCGGTGACAGTGCCATGCAGACCGCCCTGGCCCATGGCATCGACGGGATCACCGCCGAATGCGGCGGCGCCATGGCCTGCGCGACATGCCACGTGCATGTGGCGGATGAATGGGCAGACCGGGTCGGCCCGGCAGAAGACACCGAGGCGGATATGCTGGAATTTGCAGCAAGCACGGTGACCGCTGCCAGCCGCCTGTCCTGCCAGATCACGATGACGGAAGAACTCGACGGGCTGGTTCTGCACCTGCCCGACACGCAGATCTAGCGTCCGGTAGGGCACCAGATGCGTGACAACGTCAAGAATTCGCGGTTGACTGAACCGTGGAAAAGCTGGTCCGGTCAAGTTCCGAAAGCCAGCCACCAAAGGGAGGAAAGACATGAGAACCACCATCGCCATCGGCGCCTTCGCCGCTGTCATGGGGCTGGCCAGCAGCGTCAGCGCCCAGGACCACACGTTCCGACTGCATCACCTGCTCAGCGCGCAGGCCCCGGCCCACACCCAGATGCTGGAACCCTGGGCCGCCCGCGTCGAGGAGCTGTCCGGCGGGCAGGTCGATATCGAGATCTTCCCGGCCATGACCCTCGGCGGTCGCCCGCCCGAACTGATCAGCCAGGCCCGTGACGGCGTCGTCGATCTGATCTGGACGGTGAACGGCTATACACCCGGTCTGTTCCCACGCACCGAGGTGTTCGAACTGCCATTCGTCTACGTGAACGATCCCGTGGCCACCAATCTCGCCATGTACGACATGTTCGAAAGCGACCTGCGTCAGGAATACCAGGGTGTCGAGGTGATGTTCCTGCATGTCCATGCCGGTCAGGGCATCCACATGGTCGACCGCGAGGTGCGCAGCCCCTCTGATCTTGACGGCCTTCGGATGCGCATCCCGACCCGTACCGGGGCGTGGATCATCGAAGCGCTTGGCGCGACGCCTGTCGCGATGCCGGTGCCGGAACTGCCGCAGGCGCTGCAGACCGGTGTTGTGGACGGGGCCTTCATCCCATGGGAAATCATCCCGCCGCTGCGCATTCAGGAACAGACCGAATACCAGATCGAAGGCGCCGACATGGCCCGCTTTGGCACCACGACCTTCCAGGTGTCGATGAATGCCGACCGCTGGAACAGCCTGCCCGAGGATATACAGGCCGCGTTCCGCGAGGCGTCTAACCGCGAATGGTGGGGCCATGTGGGCGAAATCTGGCGTGCCTCGGATGATTTCGGCATCAACATGGCGGTGAACGCGGGCAATACCCATGTCACCCTGACCGAAGATGAAACCGCCGCCTTCCAGGCCGCTCTGGAACCGGTTGTCGATCGCTGGATCGAAGAGGTGTCCGGCATGGGCATCGACGGCACCGCACTGGTCGAGCACGCCCGCGCCGCCATTGCCGCCAACGCTTCCGACATGTGATGGAGGCGGTCGCCCAGGATACCCGTCGCACCGGCTGGACCGGTGCGGCGGAAACCGTGATCACCACCTGGGCCATCCTGGGCGGTGTGATGGTGCTGGCCGTTGTCCTGATGAATGTCTGGTCCGTGGTCAGCGCGCTGGCCTTCTGGGAAACGCTGTTTCCCGAGGCGGCCATCACCTTTCAGGGCGATTTCGAGCTGACGCAGATGGGCATCGCCATCGCGGCCTTCGCCTTCCTGCCCTATTGCCAGATCTCGGGCGCCAATGTCAGCGCCGATATCTTCACCTCGCGCGCCTCGCCCCTCTGGATCGCCATCTTCGCGCTGGTTGCGTCGGTCGTGGCCCTGATCTTCGGAATTCTGCTGCTCTACGCGATGTATGGCGGCATGCTGAGCCAGCGCCAGTACAATTACACCACCGCCATTTTGCAGGTGCCAATCTGGTGGGCCTACCTGCCCTGTCTTCTGTCACTGGCTCTGCTGGCATTGGCCTCGTTCATCACGCTCATCGAAAACCTCGGCAAGACGACCCGGGGCGGGAACTGACATCCTATGCTTGATCCCATCACCCTCGGGCTGGTCAGCCTGGTCGTTCTGATCCTGCTGATCGCAATGCGTATGCCGATCGCCTATGCGATGATCCTTGTCGGAGGGATCGGAACGGTCCTGATGAACGGACCGTTCACTGTCCTGAACCAGCTCAAGACGCTGGCCTATGGACAGTTCTCCAACTACGGGCTGTCGGTGGTGCCGATGTTCGTGCTGATGGGGGCCATCGCCAGCCGCGTGGGTCTGTCCAAGGCACTGTTCCGCGGCGCGAATGCGTGGCTGGGATGGGCCCCCGGCGGCACCGCCATGGCCGCGATTGCGGGCTGCGCGGGATTTGGCGCGGTGTCGGGATCGTCGCTGGCCACAGCCTCGACCATGGGCCGCATCGCCTTGCCGGAACTCAGGCGCTTCAACTATTCCGGGTCGCTGGCCACCGGGTCGCTAGCGGCAGGCGGGGTGCTTGGCATTCTCATTCCGCCCTCGGTCGTGCTGATCATCTATTCGATCATCGTCGAGGCCAATATCGTGACCATGTTCATGGCCGCGATGATACCCGGCATCATGGCGGTGTTCTTCTTCCTGATCACGATCTTGATCTATGTGCTGATCCGGCCAGAGGCCGGCCCCAAGGGCGGCGCGGCTGACAGGGCCGAGTTCATCGCCGCCACGCTTGGCGTCCTGCCCGTGGTCGGTATTTTCGCCCTCGTCCTGGGCGGCATCTATGGCGGGTTCTACAACCCCACCCCCGGTGCGGCCATGGGCGTGTTTCTGGTGGCCGTCTACGGGCTTGCCCGGCGCAGCCTGTCCTGGGCCGACACGATCGACAGCCTGAAGGAAACCGCACAGACCACCGGCATGATCTACCTGATCCTTCTGGGGGCGGAGCTGATGAAGATCTTCATGTCCCGCATCCGGATGCCGCAAGCCACGGCGGAATGGATATCCAGTTCCGGCCTTGAGCCGATGACGGTGCTGATCCTGCTCCTGATCGCGCTCGTGCTTCTGGGCTGCCTGATGGATTCGCTGTCGATGATCCTGCTGGTCATCCCGTTCTTCTGGCCGGTGCTGGTGGAACTCAATGGCGGGCTTTATGCCTTCGGCCCCGACACCGGCTTCGGGATGAGCACGGAGGAGCTGAAGATCTGGTTCGGGATACTGGCGCTGATCGTTGTCGAGCTTGGGCTGATCACGCCCCCCGTGGGGATGAACGTCTTCGTCATATCGGCGCTCGCCAAGGACACGCCGATGATCGACACGTTCAAGGGCGTCATGCCCTTCTTCGGGGCAGAGATCGTGCGCGTCGTGGTGCTGATCATGTTCCCGGCAATTGTTCTCTGGCTGCCTTCGGTGTTGTAGCGCCGGGGGGCCATGTCCCCCGTTTACCCCGCTGGAAAAATGGGGAACTCTACCAGAAACGGCGAGGGGCTTGCAGATGAAAGACTACGGACAGTTCGACTACGTGATCGTGGGCGCGGGCACGGCGGGCTGCGTTCTGGCCAATCGCCTGTCCGAAAACCCGCGCGTCAGCGTTCTGCTGCTGGAGGCCGGGGGCCGGGACACTTACATCTGGGTCAAGATCCCGGTGGGCTACCTCTATTGCATCGGCAATCCGCGCACCGACTGGATGTTCCAGACCGAGGCGGAACCGGGGCTTGGCGGGCGGTCGATCCTCTACCCACGCGGGCGCATTCTGGGCGGATGTTCGGCGATCAACGGCATGATCTACATGCGCGGTCAGGCGCGCGACTATGACCATTGGCGGCAGATGGGCAATGCCGGGTGGGGTTGGGACGATGTGCTGCCCTATTTCCTGAAATCCGAGGATCACTTCGCAGGGGCAAGCGAGCACCATGGCGCGGGCGGCGAATGGCGGGTGGAACAGCCCCGGCTGAGCTGGGAGATTCTCGACCGGTTCGCAGATGCCGCCGAGGCTGCCGGCATCCCCCGCACTGACGATTTCAACCGCGGCAACAACGAGGGCGTGGGCTATTTCCAGGTCAACCAGCGGCGCGGCTGGCGCTGGTCCACGGCGCGCGGATTTCTGCGGCCCGCCAGCGACCGGCAGAACCTGACCGTGCTGACCGGCGCGCAGGCGCAAGGGCTGATGCTGGAGGGGCGTAAGGCCACTGGCATCCGCTTCCTCAAGGACGGACAGCCCGCGATGGCGAAAGCGGGGCGAGAGGTGATCCTGTCGGCAGGTGCGATCGGGTCACCGCAACTGATGATGCTCTCCGGCATCGGCCCGGGCCAGCATCTGCAGGATCACGGGATCGCCGTGGCGCATGACATGGAAGGCGTCGGCGGCAACCTGCAAGACCATCTGCAATTGCGCCTTTCCTATCGGGTCGAAGGCGTGAAGACGCTGAACCAGATGGCCTCCACCCTTTTCGGCAAGGCCAGGATCGGGCTGGACTATGCGTTGCGCCGTCGGGGGCCGATGTCGATGGCGCCCTCTCAACTCGGGGCCTTTGCCAAGTCGGATCCCGCGCTGGAAACACCCGATCTGGAATACCACGTCCAGCCGCTGTCCCTGCCTAAGTTCGGCGAGGATCTGGACCCGTTCCCGGCCTTCACCGCATCTGTCTGCAACCTGCGGCCGGGCTCGCGCGGCGATATCCGCCTGAAATCCCCCAACCCCGCCGATGCCCCCGCGATCCGGCCCAATTACCTGTCGACCGAAGCCGACCGCATCACCGCCGCGCGGTCCATCACGCTTACCCGCCGGATTGTCGCTCAGGCCCCGCTGGCACAGTTCAAGCCGCAGGAAATCCGCCCCGGCCCCGAATACGCGTCAGAGGCTGAGCTGATCGAGGCCGCAGGCCAGATCGGCACGACCATTTTCCACCCCGTCGGCACCGCCCGCATGGGCCACGACCCCGGCGCGGTCGTGGATGCACGGCTGAAGGTCCACGGGATGGACGGGCTGCGCGTCGTCGATGCCTCGATCATGCCGACGATCACCTCGGGCAACACCAATTCGCCCACGGTCATGATCGCCGAAAAGGCCGCTGACATGATCCGCTCGGATCGCTGAGCGGATCGCGCTCACCGACACCGTCCGGGATCAGATCGCCAGATCGAGGCGGGGTTTCCAGAACGGGCGGAATAGCTCGATCTTGGGGCAGCGGTTCATCACCACCTTGAGGCCGGCCTCTTCGGCCAGCGCCGCCGCCCGGTCGTCATAAACACCGATCTGCCCCCACAGCACCTTGGCCCCGATGGCAATCGCCTGTTCGGTAATGGCGTAGAGCTCTTCCTTGGGGCGGAAGACCTCGACCATGTCAACCGGGCGGTCGATCTCCTCCAGCGAATGAAACACCGGAATGCCGCGGATCTCGGTCAGGTTCGGGTTCGGGTTGACCGGGATCATGTCATATCCCGTTTCATGCAGAACCCGCAGCACGCCATAGCTGAACTTGGTCTTGTCGGCGCTGGCGCCCACCATGGCGATGGTTCTGACCGATTTCAGAATATCGGCAAGGAAGTTCTGGTCGTAGTCGTAAAGCTCGTCGAGCGCGGTTGCCGGCATGTCATTGGTCCTTGTTCTCTTGTCCTGCGGCTTCGCTGGCCGAGGGCCGGGACGTGGCGATATCCGCCTTCAGCTCATGCGGCTCCAGCGGGTCCAGAAACGGGTTTCGGTACAGCTTGTCATGGCTGTCGACGCCGATCTCCAACGTGCAATCGGTGACGGCGCGGGCGACGCATAGCAGGACGTAGCCATTGTTGATCTGTCGATTGTTCAGGGCCACCTGACGGCGCTGATCCACCTCCCCCTCGGTCAGTTTGGCCGCGCAGGTGATGCAGCCGCCGTATTTGCAGCCATAGGGCAGATCGACCCCCTGTTCGCGCAGGGTATCGAGCAGCGGGCGGCGGGCCTCGACCCGATAGGTCGCACCGCCCCTGTTGGCGAGCGTGATGGTCCGGGTTTCGGTCACAGCCAGATATCGCTGGTACAGTCGCCACCGGGGTAGCGGGTTTCGTGGCAGCGGCTCGGCCCGTTTGGTTCCTTGCCGAAATCGACGATGAAATCGGGGTTGATCGTCATTCCGCCATTTTCGACGTCACAATCGATCATCACCATGACCCCGCCCTTTTCGCGGATCTCCGGGTAGAACTGATTATCCCATGTGGAGAACAACGAGGTGGTCACATAGAGGCGCCTGCCGTCCAGAGAGAGCTGGAACATCTGCGGCCCGCCCGCGACGTCGACGCCATTGACCTGAGGCGCCTTGCCCAGAAGCCCGCCCATCCAGACCTGACCGGTCAGTTTCGGGTTATGCGGATCGGTGATGTCATACTGGCGCATGTCGCCATGCAGCCAGTTGTTGAGATAGAGATACTTGTCATCCATCGACACGAGGATCGCGCTCATCACACCTGGCACCGGGATGGGCCATTCGGGATGCGGTTCGTTGTCCACGTCGATGATCTTTTCCCATTCCCATTTGCCTGCCTCGGACTTCCAGAAATGGATGACATTGGTGGACAGCGCCGCGCCGCAGAAGCCATGGGTGCTGTCGGGATCGTGCAGGAACTTGACCTCCAGCGGGATCAGCCCGTCTTCGCCCAGATACATGCTCTCGATCGGCGTTCGTTTCTCGAAATCCCAGATATGCAGTTCGCGCCCGTATTTCAGGTGGCCGACCTCTTCCAGATCGAAGCCCGGCATGAAGGTATTCGGCGCGGCCCATTCGGAACTGATCATCACGTTGTGGCGGGGCTGGTACCAGAAATCATAGCCGAACTTGATGTCGCCCATGGTCTCTTCCCACCGGCCGACGATCTCGAAATCCTTGTTCAGGTGCAGATAGCCGCCCGGCGCCTCACCCTTCGCGTCGCCTAGGAACGAAATGATGATCTCGGACCCGAGGCAATGCACGGTGTGAGGACCGCTGAGATTGGCCTTGGCCTTGATTTCGGCGCCGTCGATTACCTTGTGCAGGCGCGGCGCGTAGGGATCGGTGGCCGTGTCGATGACATGGATATTGTTCGACCGCACACCCGGAACCAGCAGGTATTTGCGCGCCATCGAGCTGTCATCGTGGCAGGAGGAACAGGCATTCCAGCCCATGTGATGCAGCTCGTCCCCGATGCCTGGCATTTCCAGCCGGTGAATGACCTGGCTATAGGTCGGGCTGTCGGGGTCCGCATCCACCGTCGCAAGGTAATCCGGTTTCTGAATGCCGGTGCCGGTGTAGATGGCAATCGTGTAGAGCAGTTTTTCGCGGGGGGCCTTGATGGCCTCTGCCGGGCTTGCGTAGCCCGGTCCGCAACATGCGCCGTCCATCATCACATTCCTCCCTTGCGACCAAGACATACTTCTCGTACATCGAGAATCAGATTCTCACAAAGTAAAAAGTATGCATCTCGAACGCCTCACCCTCATTCTTGAAATTGTCGGCCAGAAAGGCACGGCAACGGTGGCCGAGATCTGCGCCCATTCGGACCTGCCCAAACCGACCGCCTACCGGCTGGTGCAGGATCTTGTCGGGGTCGGCCTGCTGGAACCGGTCGGTGGGGGGCGCTTCGCGCTCGGCACCCGGTTGAAGCGGATAACGCATAGCGACCAGTCCGATCGCGCGCTGCTGGATCTGATCGCCCCGGTCCTGAAGCAGGCCGCCACCGAGATTGGCGTCGCGTTCTTCCTGTCACGTCTGCGCGGCAGGTCGGTGGAGATCATCCATGTGGAAACCCCGGACACGGGCGTGTCCTATCTGCATCCCGGCCTGGGCAAGCGGCCGTTGCACGCCTGTTCCTGTTCCAAGGCCGTCGCCGCCTTTTCGCCAGATCTCTTTCCGACCGGCGAGATGGAGGGCCGGTTGCGCGCCTATACCGAGTTTACCCTGACAAGCGTTCAGGATCTGGAGGCCGAGTTCGACATCATCCGCCAGCGCGGCTTTGCCGAATGCGTGGAAGAGATCGAGCGCGGCATGTGTTCGGTCGCGGCCCCGCTTGCGCCGCGCGGTCCGGGGGCCACGCTGTCCATCGGTGCGACGGGATCGACGCGCGTGTTCACCTCGACGTTCCGCGAAGAGCTCGGCCCCCGGATCGCCCGGATCGCGCAGGGACTGTCGGCAGACCTTGGCTGGGATGTGGTGCAGGACAGCAGGACGCCGACCGCCTCCTGACGCGTGCGTTTCGGCCCCTGCCCCGCGCCCATGCGGGAATGCCGGCGCTGTGTACCCGGTGGCGTTCCGCGCGCCCGGTCAGGCATGTAAAGGAAACGCCCGCCGGATGATCCGGCGGGCGCTTGTTTCGCGTGACGCAGGGGTCCGGTGGTCCCGGATCAATACACGACGACGGACCGGATC
>NZ_MNBL01000018.1 GCF_001879695.1 Nioella sediminis | reverse complement strand
ACCCACCCACCCGCCACGCCTGAGGGCGCATCGCATGAAAAACCCCGCCGGGTGACGGCGGGGTTTCTTGTGTCTGCTCGGTTGTGACGGGGATCAGCGAGAGGCGATCTGGATCGCGGGTCGTCCGATCGGACCGTCGGAATTCAGCAGGCCCGCATAGGTGCCGTCCATCAGCAGATCCTGAAGATCAACGGCGCGTCCATTCACGAAGGCGGTGCGGCTGACAAGGCGGATGCCGTGGCTGTAATCGGCATATTCGGCACCATGCACGGTTGAAAGCGGCTGGATCGGATTGCCGCCGGGGCGGTGCCAGCCATAGATCGCCACGCGGCCCGGCGCGCTGGACAGGCGGTTGGTCAGGACGAGGTCCTTCTTGTGGCCTGAGACCAGCATCCCAAGCCGACCGCCGGCGTTCTGGCGCTGGCCTTCCACGGTGGCGTTGTGGCGCATGAAATAGGTGGTCGAGGACATCTGCGAGCCGGGCGTCATCGGCGAGGGCGACAGGCGCAGGTCTGCCTGCGCATAGATCGCGTCCACCATGCGGGTGGTGGGCAGCATCATGTTGAACTCTTCCGCGATGCGCGCGGCGGCGGTCAGGCCAAGCGGCACGCGAACAAAGTCGCTGTCGCTTCCGACGGCCAGATAGTCAGGCGTCACGCAGATGGTGACCTGGGCGCTGCGGCCATTGGGCAGGACGCCGGTGAAGATGACGGGGGCCAGATCGCGCAGGAAGGCGGGGACATTGCCGCGCAGCACTTCCCGGGCAATCGCCGCGTCGCGAGTGGTGCCAGAGACGTTTTCAAGCGAGGCGATGAAGGCCTGTCCGCCGGCAGCACTGCCCGCCCGGCGCGGAATCTCGCGCGACAGGCGGCGGGTGCAGGCATTGGCGCTGCGGTCGAAGGCGGGGCCAAGCGCGGCGGGTTCGTCCGGGGTCAGCGCCGCCAGTGTCACGTTTTCGGTGGGGTCGGTGGCGCGGGCCACAAAGGTCGGGCTTGGCGTTACATCCAGATCGGCGGGGCGCGCGGCGGGGCGCGGGCTGATGCTGGTGGCGAGCGGGGACGCAACGGCGAGTTCGATCACCGGCTCTTCCGGTGCGGCATCGAAGGGGCGTTGTTCCGGGCGCAGCGAGGCGACATTGGCAGGGTCGGTGAAACTGCGGGCAGCGGCGGCCAGCGCCACGATATGGGCAGGGCGCTGCACGGCCTCGACCGGCGGGCGGCCTGCGATGATGGTCGGGGCGGGGTCCTGCGGGCGTGGCGCGACCACCGGATCGGCCAACACGTAGTCGCGGCCGGGTGCCATTGGCGGCAGCGCAGTCGGCATCAACCGTTCCGGTCCCTGATCGGCCCCGGCTATGGAGTGGCCCACGGTGTCGGTTACAGGCAGAGCGCCGAGGCTTGCCTGCGGGATTTCCACGCGCGCCGGTTCCACGCCCAATGTGGCGAGCCGGACCGCAGGCGCGATCTTGGTGACCGTGAGTGTCAGGATCGTCGCGCAGACAAGCGCAGAGGCCGCAAGCGTCGCAATGACGGCTGCGGGCGATTCCATGAACGCAGGTTTACTGTCAACGGCCCGCTGTCCCAGCAGGTCAAAATATCTGTCCCTCATGGCAAAAGGGATACACTCACCCCCTTAACGAAACAAGAATGCCAGAGTGATTAAGGCAGCCCCGCCACATTTGCGGCGGAAATCTGCCGTTTTGCTGCGGGTGCGAGCGCTTTTCTGCGCGCGCAAAACGGGCCGGTGAGTGCCGTTCAAATGCTGGTCTTCTTGAAGATCATCTCGGGCAATGCGCAGATGATCGACATCACGAGCCACCAGATTGACCGTACATATATGATATTACGTTGTTTTTTCACGGCCTTGACGATGGCGCCCGCAACTTCGTCGGGCTCTGCCGTCAGCTTTGCGGGAAGGTCCAGATGGGCGGTCATGGCGGTGTTCACGAAGCCCGGTTTCACCGTCACTACATGCACGTTCTGCTTGGCCAGCCGGTTGCGAAGGCCCGACAGGAAGGCTGTGAAGCCCGCCTTTGCCGATCCGTAGACATAGTTCGAGGCCCGCCCACGGTCGCCCGCAACGGAACTGATTCCCACCAATGTGCCCGAACCCCGGTGCGCAAACCTGTCCGCCAGAACTCCGAGAACGATTGCGGGTCCCTCGAAATTGGATCGCAGGACAGCGACTGCCTTGGCCGGATCTTTCTCATTCTCCTCCTGCTCGCCCATGGTGCCCACAGCGCACACCGCGATACGTGGCAGAACCGGTAGGCCATCAACGAAGCCCTCGTGCCTCTCCACATCAAGCGCGTCGAAATCGTGAAGCGTGACCTCGACCCCATAGCGGGTTTCCAGATCGGCCTTTTCCGCCTGCAGACTATCCGCATTGCGGGCAGCCAGTTGGATGGGGTGGCCGAGCGCGGCAAAGGCGCGGGCGGTGGCGCGGGCCATGTCGGACCGGGCACCGAGGATCAGAACGGGGTGGGTCACAGGTGAAGCCTTTCGGATTGGGCCGAGGCAAAGGCATCGGCAAGGCCGTTCTCCCGCCGCCATTGTGCAAATGCAGCGGCGCGGGGGTCGGCGGTGGCAAAGGTGTCAGCAGGAACGCGGCTGTCCTTGGCAAGGTAGAACCGCCCGCCATGATCCAGCGTGATCGCGTCCAGCTCCGGCATCAGGGCGATGGCGCGGGCATGGCGCGGGAAGTCTAGCGCCAGCGTGTAGCCCTCCATCGGGAAGGAGAAGGGGCTGTCCTGCGGGCCAAAGCGTTTCAGGACCGACAGGAACGAAGCCTGCCCGGACTCGGAAATGGCCGACATGAGCCGATGCAATCCCTCGCGCGCCCGGTCCTGCGGCAACACGCATTGGAACTGCATGAAGCCCTTGCGCCCATAAAGCCGGTTCCATTTCAGGATCGCGTCGAGCGGGTAGAAATACCCGTCCCAATCGACGATCTGCTGGCCCTCCTGCCGCGATCCGTTCCAGTAATAGAGCGCGTTGAAGGCCCGCACCGAAAGCGGGTTGAGCGCAAAGCCCGGCGCGTTCATCGGGAAGGTCTTCTTACGGCGACGGGGGGCATTGAAGGGCGTGGCGCGGTAGCGCGGGGGCACCTCGCCCGGTTCTGCATGTTCCCCCAGCATCACCAGCGACCGGCCAAGCGCCGCACCTTTGGCGGCGCAGTCGATCCAGGCGACGGAATAGGTGGCGGCCATATTGTCCTCGAAAGCGGTAATCGCCTCATCGAGATTGGCCGCCGGGATCATCGTCTGCCGGATCCAGCCGGATTTGACCGACCGAAGCCGGATTGCACAGCGCAGGATCACACCGGTCAGGCCCATGCCGCCGATGGTCCAGCCGAACAGCTCGGCGTTTTCATCGCGTGAACAGCGGGTGACGGAGCCGTCCGGCCCCATCAGGTCGATCCAGTCCACGCAGGCGCGGAAGCTGCCCTCGACATGGTGGTTCTTGCCGTGGACATCCGCTGCGATGGCACCGCCCAGGGTGATCAGCTTGGTGCCCGGCGTGACCATGGGAAACCAGCCGCGCGGCAGGAAGCTGTCGATCACGTCAGAGAGCATCACGCCCGCCTCGGTCACCAGCTGCCCCGTGGCGGCGTTGAAGGACAGCATCCGGTCAAAGCCGCGCATGTCGAGCGTCCGGGCCGCGCCGATGGCGCTGTCGCCATAGGACCGCCCGTTGCCACGCGCGACGGCGCGTCCCTCGGCGATCTGCGCGGCCACCTCTGCCTCGGTTCGCGGGGCGGTCAGTTGCGTCGTGCGTTTCGGAAAGTTGCCCCAACCGGAAAGCTGCATCACACCCCCTCAGCCTGCAACCGGTCGTCGGTGAAGACGAAGCGCCGGTCGAGCATGTATTTGGTCACGTAACCCACCATCAGCCCCAGGATGGCCCCCAGTTCGCGCATCAGGTCGGTGCTCCAGATCAGCCAGAAGGCGGTTTCAGATCCCCAGAAGATACAGGTCGTGACCAGCCCCATGGCGGTATAGAGCGCGAATTTGCGGCTATGGGCCTTCACCCCGGTGGACTGGTCGTAGAAGATCCAGCGCTTGTCGAGCACGTATTTCACCACCAGCCCGACCAGCGTTCCGGCGGCGACGGCCATGGCGAACACGGCCCCGCTGTCGCCAAGGTTCAGGACGATGCGTTGCGTGCCCAGATTGGTCACGGTCGCGATCACGGCGAAAGCGCCATAGCGCAAGGCAAGCGTTGTGGGGCTCATAGAAACAGCGCCCCCGCCGCCAGCGTCAGCATGGCCAGGAAGGTCGCCTGACTGGTCCGGTCGGTAACCGCGAAGACCATGGGATCATCGTCCATCTTGCCCCTGTGGGTGACGAACACCATTCGCGTGACCCAGAAGAGCAGCAGCCCGCACACCCCCCAAAGATAGGTGGGCGACATGTAGTTTTCCCTGATATCGGGCGTGTTGATATAAAGCGCCAGAACCAGCACCGACAGCAGGCCCGAACTTGTGGCGATCTGGGTGATGATCGGCAGGTCCTCCAGCCCATAGCCCCGGCCCGCGGCTTTCTCCTGCCCGGTCGATTTCAGATGCACCAGTTCCGCCTGCCGTTTGACGGCAGCAAGTGAGAAGAAGAAGAACATCGAAAAGGCCAGCAGCCACAGGGAAAGCGGAATGCCGGTGGCGACGCCGCCTGCAACGATGCGCAAGGTATAAAGCCCTGCCAGCACGCAGATATCGACGATCACCTTACGCTTGAGCCAGAGCGAATAGCTCATCGTCATCAGGAAGTAGAAGGCAATCACACCCAGGAAGGTCGCGCTCAGCGTCGCGGCAGTGCCAAGACCCAACAGCAGTAATACGGGGAACAACACAGTCCCGTGTGGCACTTGCAACCGGCCAGAAGCCATCGGGCGGCGGCATTTGCGGGCGTGCGCGCGGTCCGGGCCAAGATCCAGCAGGTCGTTCAGCACATAGCCGGAAGAGGCCACCAACCCGAAAGCGACGAAGGCCAGCAGGCATTGCAGAAAGCTTTCCAGCCCAAGCGACTGGCTGGCCATGACCGGGATGAACACGAGGACGTTTTTCAGCCACTGATGCAGGCGCATGGCCTTGAGGATCGGGAGGAAAAAGGGCTCGGGCGGGCTCAGATGGGTGACATCGGCGTTCACCTCGGCCACCTTGGCGCGGAAGCCACCCGTTGCGCCCACTGTCACGGCGGCCTTGGCGCGCGACCAGACTTTCAGGTCTGCATGACTGTCGCCGACATAGATATATCCGCCGGGTCCGTAGTGGTTGTCCAGGAACTCGGCCTTGCGCTCGGCCTTCAGGTTGTTGCCCGGCTCGGTCCCGAAGACCTCGTCGAAGAGGCCCAGATGCGCAGCGATCTTGTCAGCGAGGATCTGGTCCGATGCTGTCACCAGCGCGGTCTTGCCCCCCTCGGCCCGCCACGCTTCGATATGGGCGATGACCTCGGCGTTGTAAGGCAGCCGGGCAATGTCGGGGCAGGCGGTTTCCGCCAGCGCGCGTTTCAGCTCGGGGATGCCTTGGGACAGGGCCTTGGCCGCAATGATCGGTGTGCGCCAGTTGCGCGCGGCACTGGCCCAGAAGCATTCGAACAGCATGTCGGACCGCAAAAGGGTCCCGTCCAGATCGACGACCAGAACGCTGTCTTTGGTGCCGGAATCGCGCATCTTCCCGTTCATCTTCCCGGCTTGGGGGCTGCCTTTAAGTCCCCGTGCCGTGCTGCTCTGCGTTTCGTTGAATTTTATAAGGCATGCAAAAGCTTGCATAGGGTTAAGGCATTGGCCAGCCGTTTCTGTGGTTTTCTTTGGAAAGCTTGGGGCAAGACGGTCGACAGCCGGGGGGCGAATTGGCTAGGGTTTGACCTGTATTTCAATCATAAACCGGTCTGCTGCCATGAAAATTCCGTTTTTGTCTTCGCTGCCCGGGGTTGCCATGACCCTGGCGCTGTCTGTCAGCCCGCTGGCGCTTGCCGCTCAAACTGCGCCGGAAAATGCCGCCGCGCTATGCGCCGAGACGGCTGGTGTGCCAAATGCCGGGGTGCCGATCAGCCCCGAAGCTCAGGACGCGCTGGAGGCCGCCCTGGCCGAAGCCACGCCTTATTGCGAGCAGGCACTTTCCGAAGGCAGCGAAGATCCGGTCGTTCTGTTCCATATCGGGGCGATCCGGCAGGCCGATGGCGATCATGAGGAGGCGGTTGCCGCCTTTGAAGCCGCCGCCGCCGCCGGTCTGGCCGCCGCGAATACCAAGCTGGGGGACTATCATCTCTTTGGGATCGGTCCGTTGCGGCGCGATGCCGATACGGCGGCGGAATATTTCGCTGCTGCCGCCGAAGGGGGCGATCCGGCCGGGCAAATGACGCTCGGGCTGTTGCATCGAATCGGGGCAGGTGTGCCCCGCGATACGGGCCGTATGGTGGAACTGATGCGCGCCGCAGCGGATGGGGGCTATCACTTCGCCCAGTACCGGCTTGGCCAGACCTACCTGACCGGCGACGGTATTCCGGGCGGCGAGGATGAATCGCTTGGCATCCCTGACCGGGACGCGGCGGCGCGCTATCTGTCCATGGCCGCCGAGCAGGGCAATATCGAGGCGGTGCTGGACCTGGCGCGGATCTATTCCGAGCTTGACGGTCCCGGCACCGGCGACCCAGACCAGCAATTCCGCTGGACCGAACGCGCGGTCGAGGCGGGGCTGCCCGATGCCATCGCGGCGCTTGGCTTCCTCTATGAACGCGGGCGCGGGGTCGAGGCTGACCCGGAGCAAGCGGCGGCGCTTTATGTGCAAGCGCTGGAAACCGGCGATGTGGATATGGATGACCTGCGCGGGCGGATCGGCGGCTATGAACCCCCATGGGACCGGGCCACTGCCATTGCTTTCCAGGTGATCCTGCAGGAGCGTGGGCTGTATCAGGGCGCGCTGGATGGCATTATCGGCCCGATGTCGCGGGCGGCAGCAGCGGCGCTGGATGATTAACGGCTGATCTCGACGCTTTGACGCAGCTCTCCGCTGTCGCGGTCGAAAATCAGGATGCGGTCGTCATCGGTCACGACCGCATACCAGCCCTCGCCCATGGTGACGGCACTGGCGCGCACGCCCTCGGGCAATGTCACCTGATCGGGCAGGCTGACACCATCGCCACCCGGGAAACGGGTGACAAAGGTGATCACGACCGCTATCAGCCCGACAATCATCACCACCGTCAGGACCGTCACGAGGATGCGCAGCACCCTCAGGTTCAACGGGTCCTTGTCGTCTTCTGTCAGCGGAGCGTCCTGCATGTCCGGCCTTTCGTCCAAGATCGTCTCGGTCCGTATCGGCCCGGACCCTGCGCCGCGCCTTGATAAGGCACTGGCCCGCGATGTGCCAGAGGACGCGTCTCTCAGCCGGTCGCGGCTTGCGCGGCTGATCGCCGAGGGCGCGGTGCGCGTGAACGGCGCGGTCGTGACGGATGCCAAGGCAAAGCTGGTCGAGGATGATCTGGTCGAGATCACGGTCGAAGAGGCCGCCGATGTGGCAACGATGCCAGAGGATATCCCGCTGGAGATCCTGCATGAAGACGACGACCTGATCGTGGTGAACAAACCCGTGGGCATGGTCGTGCACCCCGCCCCCGGCACGCCGTCGGGTACTCTGGTCAATGCGCTGCTGTACCATTTCGGTGGCAATCTCTCTGGTGTGGGCGGCGAAAAGCGGCCCGGTATCGTACACCGGATCGACAAGGACACGTCGGGCCTGCTGGTCGTGGCGAAATCCGACCGCGCCCATCATGGGCTGGCGGCGCAATTCGAGAAACACACGGTCGACCGGCATTATCTGGCGATCTGCCACGGGGAACCTGACGCCTCCGACCCCCGTCTGCGCGGCGTGCGGGGCACCAGTTTCGAGACGGGCGGTATCCTGAAGATCACCACGCAGCTCGCCCGCCACAAGACCGACCGACAGCGGCAGGCGGTGCTGTTTTCCGGGGGCCGCCACGCGGTGACGCGGGCGCGGGTGGAGGAAGGCTTTGGCGCGGTGGCCCTGATCAATTGCTGGCTGGAAACCGGTCGCACGCATCAGATCCGGGTGCATCTTGCCCATGCAGGCCACGCCCTGATCGGGGATCAGACCTATGGCGGGCGGCGCAAGGTGGCCCCGAAGGTGATGGGCGAGGCGCTGGCAGCAGAGCTGAACAGTTTTCCCCGACAGGCCCTGCACGCCGCAACGCTTGGCTTTGTGCATCCGGTCAGCGGGGAATACCTCAGCTTCGAGGCGCCGCTGCCACAGGATATGGCGACGATCCTCCAAAAATGCCGCGAAACTGCCGGTTAAACTGTGCGCAATTGCACGTGAGATCACTGTAACATGCATTGCGGTGCGTGATCGTGGTGCGATATGGTCTTCAAGAAATCAATGGCGGGCCTCTTGAAACGGTCCGTTAACGCTCCCATCTCTAGCTAAGTTAATCAGATTTACATCTGAGGATGTCGAACAGGGGATCCGAAAACGTGAGCAGCTATGCAAATCTCCCGGCGCCGTCGCCGGAACAGGGCCTGAACCGCTACCTGCAGGAAATCCGCAAGTTTCCAATGCTGGAGCCGGAGCAGGAATACATGCTGGCAAAACGGTGGGTGGACCACGAAGACACCGAGGCCGCCCATCAGATGGTGACGTCGCATCTGCGGCTCGCCGCCAAGATCGCCATGGGCTATCGCGGCTATGGTCTGCCGCAGGCCGAGGTGATTTCCGAGGCGAATGTGGGCCTGATGCAGGCCGTGAAGCGGTTTGACCCCGAAAAGGGCTTCCGCCTGGCGACCTATGCCATGTGGTGGATTCGCGCCTCGATCCAGGAATATATCCTGCGGTCCTGGTCGCTGGTAAAGCTTGGTACGACGAGCGCGCAGAAGAAGCTGTTCTTCAACCTTCGCAAGGCAAAAGCCCGCATCGGCGCGCTGGAAGATGGCGACTTGCGGCCCGAGAACGTTGCGCAGATCGCTCATGATCTCGGTGTGACCGAAGACGAAGTGGTGTCGATGAACCGGCGCCTGTCGGGGGGCGACGCCTCGCTCAATGCCATGATCGGCACCGAGGGTGACAGCGCGACTCAATGGCAGGACTGGCTGGAGGATGAAGATGCCGACCAGGCCGGTGACTATGCCGAGAAGGACGAGATGCAGCATCGCCTCGCTTTGATGGAGGAGGCGATGGAGGTCCTGAACGAACGCGAGCGGGATATCCTGACGCAACGCCGCCTGCAGGATCAGCCTGTGACGCTGGAGGATCTGTCGGGTGTCTACGATGTCAGCCGCGAGCGCATTCGTCAGATCGAAGTGCGCGCGTTCGAGAAGCTGCAAAAGCGCATGCGTGAACTGGCGCGCGAACAGGGCGTCCTGCCCGCTGCATAAGAGACACTCCAGGTGACTCATGACGGCCCGCCTTTTCGGCGGGCCTTTTTTGTGGTCTTGTTCGCGCTAACAAGGAGACAACCGATATGACCGATCCGATCCGTTGGGGCGTACTTGGCGCCGCGAATTTCGCCCGGACCACCATGGCGCCCGCCATCCATGATGCCGAAAACGCGGTTCTGGCTGCGCTTGCGACGTCGAGTCCGGACAAGGCTGCGAGCTTTGCCGCACTGGCACCGGGGTTGCGGGTGCATGACAGCTATGACGCGCTGTTGGCTGACCCTGACATCGACGCGGTCTATATTCCGCTGCCCAATGCCCTGCATGTGGACTGGACCGAAAAGGCCGCCCGCGCGGGAAAGCATGTGCTGACGGAAAAGCCTATTGCGATGAAGCTGGATGAAATCGACCGCCTGATCGCGCTGCGCGAAGAAACCGGGCTGCTGATCGCCGAGGCCTATATGATCCCCCATCACCCGCAATGGCAGATGGTACGAGACATGGTGCAGGGCGGCGAGATCGGGGACCTTCTGCACATCGACGGCTACTTCACCTTCCGCCTGACCGATACCGGCAATATCCGCATGCGCCCTGAAACCGGCGGCGGCGTGACCCGCGATATCGGGGTCTATACGCTCGGGTCAGCCCGGCTGGTCACGGGGGCAGAGCCGGAGAATGTGCAATCCCGCTTCGGCTGGCAGAACGGCGTCGATGTGTCGGCCCGGATCTGGGCCAATTTCGGCGGTGCGACCTGTTCGATCTACATGAGCATGGAGGCCCCCAATCGGCAGGTGGTCACCTATCACGGCACCGGCGGCTTCATAGAGCTTGTGGCCCCATTCAATCCCGTCGTCCACCGCGAAGCCTCGGTTCGCATCGTGCGTGCCGATGGAGAGGAGCGCCTGCATCGTTTTCCCACAGCACGTCAGTATGTGAACCAGGTGGAAGCCTTCGGGCGCACGATCCGAGAGGGCGGGGCCTACCCGGTCCCGCTGGAGTTTTCGCGGGGTACACAGGCCGCACTAGAGGCTGCTTTTGCTGGTGAGATGGCGTAGGATCTCGACCTCCGCGATGGTTGTTTTGGACTCAAACGAGATTTCCCCCTAGTCTTTTGGCGAATTCAGACCACTTTGGGGGAGTTTGTTTTGTCTGAACCGATTCAATCCATAACCATTGTCGGCGGCGGTACAGCGGGTTGGATGGCCGCGCTGATCCTGCAAAGCAATTTCGGCGACCTGACCCGGCCCGACGCGAAGATGAGGATTACCCTGATCGAGTCGCCCAATGTCCCGACCGTGGGCGTTGGCGAAGCGACCGTCCCCAACATGCTGCGCACCCTGCGTATGGCGGGCATTTCAGAACAGGATTTCTTCAAGACCTGCAATGCGTCCTTCAAGCTCGGAGTGCTATTCGCGAACTGGAATGTCGACCGGAACGGCAAGCAGATCGACTACGTCAATCCCTTCGCCCATCCGCAGGCGATCGCGGGGGTCGATCTTGCCGATTACTATCTGACATATGGCGCGGGCAATCGGGATTTCATTCAGTGCTTCTCGCCCTCCGTTGCGCTTGGCCAGGCATTCAAGGGCCCGCGCCCCTTGGGCGAGAAGCCCTATGCAATGCCGGTCGGGCACGCCTATCACCTTGATGCCGGGCGCTTCGCCAATATGATCCGCGACCTCTGCAAGTCCCGCGGCGTGCAGCATATCGAGGAGGATGTGGTGCATGTGGAACAGGATGAAAACGGCTATGTCAGCGCGCTGCAACTGGCCGAGACCGGGCGGCACAAGACCGAGCTTGTGATCGACTGCACCGGCTTCAAGGGGCTGATCATAAATGAGGTGATGAAAGAGCCCTTCATCTCCTATTCCAACTTCCTCGCCAATGACCGGGCGATGGCGGTGCAGATCCCGCATCCCGACCCGACCAAGATCCCGTCGCTGACGCGCAGCTATGCGCTTGGGGCCGGGTGGGTCTGGCGGGTGCCGCTCTATAATCGGATCGGAACCGGTTATGTCTATTCCTCGGCGCATCGCACCGATGAAGAGGCGCGGGACGAGTTCATCGCCCATCTTGGCGGCACCTGGAACGGGGTGGAGCCGCGCGTGATCCCGATGCGCGTCGGGCGCAACCGCAATGCCTGGGTCAAGAACGTGGTGGCCGTGGGCCTGTCGGGCGGGTTCATCGAGCCGCTGGAATCGACCGCCATTCACATGATCGACATGTCGATCCGCTGGCTGGCGAGCTACTTCCCCGACAAGAGCTACCCGGAACCCCTGCGGGATCGCTACAACAAGCTGACCAGCAAGCTCTATGACGAGGTGCGCGACTTCATCTGCCTGCACTACGCGCTCGGGAATCGGACCGACAGCCAGTACTGGATCGACGCGCGCGAAGAGCTGGAGGTGCCCGACCGGCTGGCCGAGAACCTGGAGCTTTGGCGCCATGCCGTGCCCGGGCCGCTCGACCTGGAAACCGAGGTTCTGTTCAGCTACGCGACCTATCAGGCGGTTCTGCTCGGCAAGCAGGTCTACAACACCGATTACCCGGCGCCATCGTTCCGCAGGAATGGAAACCTGCCGGCCAATTTGTGGCGGGGCTATCTGCAAAAGGCCGAGGCGACCTTCGGGCAGGTCGTGACCAAGATGGCGGACCATCACACGCTGATCCGGGAACTGCGTGGCGAACTGCCCAAGCCGAAACCCGCCCCGCAGTTTGCGCTGAACCAGCCGACTGTCGGCCTGCCCGGTGCGCCGCCGCCGCGCGTGCCGATTGGCAACCCAAAGCCGGCACCCGCCCCGGCCCGGACCGCGAAGGACGACGAGGATGGATCGGTCAGCCTGCTCTAGCGGCACATGGGCGGTCTCTGATATCCTCTGCCTGTCTCTGTCAGAAATGGACCAAGGGCATGGCCGGAGGATGGGCGCGCGACGGCGCGGTGTCGGAACAGATCGAAGCCTCGATCGAGGATGAGCTGAAACGCATGCAGGCCCGTGCGCAGCCGCAGGGCGAAAGCCTGACCCATTGTGCGGAATGCGAAGAAGAAATCCCGGAGAAGCGTCGCATGGCCATTCCGGGCGTCAAGCTCTGCATCGACTGTCAGCAGGAGCGGGACGGGGCCTACAGGGCGCGCGGCGGGATCAACCGGCGGGGATCGAAAGACAGCCAGTTGAAATAGGCGGTGGAAGGATCTTGGAAGATCCTTGAAAAATTCTTGCAAGAATTTTCCCGCCGCCCGGCCCACCCGGTTGCGATCGGTTTAGGCGGGCGCGGTAGCTGCACGGACAGGGGCTGGCTCGGTCTCGAATGAGCAGGGCATCCCTACCGGCGGTGCGTCAGCGCCTGCCAGAGCGGCTTGATATCAAGCGCTGCCACCGCAATCCCGAGCGGGATCATCCAGAACCCGAGCACCGGCAGGAAGCCGAACACGCCCCCGACGATCAGCAGCAGGCCAAGCACCAACCGCAACCCAGGCGGCACGTTCGCGCGAACCCAGACCAGCCCCCGCTTCATCCGCATGCGGATCGCAGCCCATTTGTCCCTTGTGGTCATGGCAGATCAAGGCGCAGGATGTTCTGCGGTCCGGCGCGGCCCTTGAGGTAGAGCCTACCCGCATCCGTCCAACCTCCGGCAAGATAAGCCTTGTAAGCCCTCGCGTTCCGGCAATTGACGGTCAGGTAATAGAGCCGTTGCCGTGGATGGCGCGCGCTCAGATAGGCAGGCAGAGCCGCCAGCAACGCGCGTCCCAATCCCCGGCCCTGATACTGCGCGCCGATCAGCAGCCCGCGCAGCCCCCAGCCATGGGGCTCGGCGAAGTCGTGACTTGGCGCATAGTCCCGGTCGATCTTGAAAAAGCCGATCACCTCTGAGCCTTCCCGCGCCACATGAAAATCACGACAGGGCAGGGCGTCAGTCACCATCTCGTCGATGGTCCCCACGAAATCCTCCTGTCCGGGACCGAGGGTAAGGTGAAGGACATCTTCCACCCGGTCCCGCGGCAGGTCGGCGATGGTGATCACCCTTCCATCGCCTCCAATTCGTCGATGAAGCCTTCGATCATGGACAGGCCCTTGTCCCAGAACGCCGGGTCGCTGGCATCGAGGCCGAAGGGCGCCAGCAATTCCTTGTGATGCTTCGAGCCACCGGCTTTCAGCATGTCGAAATACTTCTCTTGGAAGTCGTCGCCGCCTTCCTCGTAGACGGCATAAAGCGCGTTCACGAGGCCATCGCCGAAAGCATAGGCGTAGACGTAGAAGGGCGAATGCACGAAATGGGGGATATAGGCCCAGAAGGTTTCATACCCGTCCATGAAGGTGAAGACCGGCCCGAGGCTTTCGGCCTGCACGGACATCCAGAGCGCGTTGATATCGTCGGGCGTCAGTTCGCTTTCCGCGCGGGCGGCGTGCAGTTTGCACTCGAAATCGTAGAACGCGATCTGGCGCACGACGGTGTTGATCATGTCCTCGACCTTGCCCGCCAGCATCACCTTTCGCTCGGCATCCGATTTGGCCTGACCCAGCATCTTGCGGAAGGTCAGCATCTCGCCAAAGACGGACGCGGTTTCCGCCAGCGTCAGCGGGGTGGAGGACAGAAGTTCGCCCTGACCGGCGGCCAGCCGCTGGTGCACCCCGTGGCCAAGCTCATGGGCCAGCGTCATCACGTCCCGCGGTTTGCCGAGATAGTTCAGCATCACGTAAGGGTGGGCATCGGCCACGGTCGGGTGGGCGAAGGCGCCAGGCGCTTTGCCTTCCTTCACGGCCGCGTCGATCCAGCCATCGGTGAAGAAGGGTTCGGCCAGTTCCGCCATGCGCGGGTCGAAATCGGCATAGGCCTCTGACACGACCTTGCGCGCCTCATCCCAATGAACCAGCCGATCGTCTTCCATCGGCAGCGGTGCGTTGCGGTCCCAGACCTCCAGCGTGTCGAGGCCGAGCCATTTGGCTTTCAGCGCATAGTAGCGATGCGAGAGGCGGGGGTAGGCGGCGACAACCGCGTTTCGCAACGCCTCCACCACTTCGGGCTCCACGTGGTTGGCCAGATGTCGGCCCATCTGCGGTGTCGGCAGTTTGCGCCACCGGTCTTCGATTTCCTTTTCCTTGGCGAGCGTATTATGGACGCGGGCGAACAGCCCGATCCGTTCACCAAAGGTTGCCGCCAATGCCCGCGCGCCCGCCTCGCGCTTGTCGCGGTTCTGGTCGGTCAGAAGGTTCAGCGTGGCCTCGATGCCAAGCTCCTCGCCGTCCACGTCGAAACTCAGCCCGGCAATGGTTTCGTCAAAGAGCTTGTTCCAGGCAGCCGCCCCAACCATCGACTGATCGTGTAGGAATTTCTCCAGTTCGTCCGACAGCTGGTAGGGCTTCATCGCGCGCATGCGGTCGAAGATTGGGCGGTAGCGGGCCAGATCGGCATTGGCGGCCATCAGGCCCTCGAAATGCGCATCCTCCAGCCGGTTGAACTCCAGCCCCCAGAACACCAGCGAGGTGGTGGCGACGGTGATCGCCTCTTGCATGTTCGACATGAACTGCGCGCGTTCCGGATCGGTCGTGTGCTGGTAGTACCGCAGCCCCGCGAAAGACATGAGCCGCCCGGCAATCAGGTCGATCTTTTCATAGCGTTGCACGGCCTCCAGCATTTGATCCGCCGACAGATCTGCCAGCTTTCCCTGGTAGTCGGCAGCAAAGGCGGCGCATTCCCCGGCCAGCCAGTCCTTGTCGCGTGCAATTTCGGGCGCGTCGGTGGCGGGGTAGAGGTCGCTCAGGTCCCATTCCGGCAGATCGCCCAGATTCTCGGCTCCTCCGGCGGCATTGGCGTCGCGGACGGGCTGGGGCATCGGGATGGTGGAGAACTGCATTGGAAACCTCTCTTGCATTGCACGGGCTACAGATAGGCAGCCCCATGCGGAAAGTGCAATGGAGGCCGCGCATCGGGTGGGGAATTTGCCGCTTAAAGGTCGACCGGATCCTCGATCGGATCGGCCTCGGCCTCGCTGTCCGGCTCGCTCACGCGGCGGCGAATGATGATGTCGCCATTGGGCAGCCGTTCGGGCAGCTCATACATGGCCACGTCGTCGATCAGCGCACCAAGTTCCGCGATCATCGGCAGCAGGTGGTCGTCCACGAAGGGCCGCATCTCCTCGGCCAGCCCTTCGAGGATCAGGCGAGAGCCTTCCGATAACAGACCCCAGCCTTCACGAAGGTTGCTGTCTTCATCGCTGTCCTGAGCGGCGGCGGGGCTCGCAAACGATACGAGCAAAGCGAGGGTGATAGCGTGTTTCATGACGCACAAGATATGCGCGTTACGGCCGGTTTTGAAGGGGTCAGCCACCGACCGGACCGGGGAAGGGGCCGTTCAGTTCCATGGTAACCGGGAAATGGTCCGACGCAGTCAGCAACGCCCGTTGCAGGGTTTCATCCCGCCAGCAGGCCGGGTCTTCGAAGGGATGCCAGATGCGCCAGCCATTGCAGAATGGGCGCAGCACCGGGCTGACCATGATGTAATCCAGCAGCGCTGTCAGGTAGCGGTCCTCGTCGCGGATGTAAAAGCGCGCGGTGGTGGGCTGCGCCCCAAGTCGCGATTGCAGCGCCTGTTCCGCGTGGGGGTCGAACAGCTGGTCCTGCGGGTCCAGATCAGTGCCCAGGACAATCTCCAGCCCCGACCGGCCAAAGAGCCGTTCGAACTCGTCCAGCCCCGGACCATCGTTGAAATCGCCCGCCACGATCAGCGGATCGCCCATGTCTAGGTGATGATCCACCCTTTCGCGCAGCCAGATGCATTGCGCCAGTTGCTTGCGCCTGTTGGCGATAGCCAGCCGCATCATCTCATCGCGATTGCGCGCGCCGTGGGGTGCCTTGGACTTAGCGTGCACGCCGATCAGCCGGAACGTGCCTTCGTCGCTGTCGATCAGCGCCTCCAGCGGTGGTTTGGAGAAGGTCACCAGATCCTCGGTGGCGTCGATATCCAGGTCGATGCGGTAGGTTCCGTCAAAGCGGGGGGCGACGCGAGAGCCTTTCTTGCCCGTTTCTTCGCCGATCGGATCATGGACGGCGCTCAGGGCATCAGGATCGTAAAGCAGCATGATTTCCTGCTGTGTGTGGTTCTCGAACCCGATCAGCGCCTTGCGCGCGCGGATGCCAGCGTAGGCGGCGAAGCTCTCAAGGGCGAGACTACCATTGCGCTGGCGCGAGCTGTCGGGCGCTTCGACGACCAGAACGGCATCGGCATCAAGACGTTTGAACACGAAGGCCAGGGCGGCAAGCTGCTCGCCCCGCGTCACATCCTGACGGCCGGACCACTGTCCGTCTTCCAGCAATTTCCCCTCGTCATCGAAGAGATTGGAAAACCATTCCACGTTATAGGTGGCGATGCGCATCGGCGTCAGGTCCCGTGGTGGGATTCGATCTCTTCCCAGGCCCTGTTGATGGCAATCAGCCGGGTCTGGGCCAGTTGCACGGCCTCTTCCGGCACCCCGCGCGCCATCATCCGGTCGGGATGGGTTTCGACCACCAGCCGCCGCCAGACCTTGCGAATCTCTGCCAGCGACATGGCCGGGTCTACCCCCAGAACCGTGTAGGGGTCGGGGTCGGCATCTGGCACGTTGCGGGCACGCAGGGCGGCGAAGTCGCGCTTCGACATGCCGAAGATCTCGGCCACCCTTTCAAGGAAAGCATCCTCGGCGGGGTGATATTCGCCATCGGCCACGGCGATATGAAACAACCCGTCGAGAAGGTCCATCAGAACCGCGCTATCTGCCTCGAACATGGTGGCGATCTTGCGGGCGTAGTCCTCGAACCCGGCCACATCCTCTCGTGCCAGATTAAACACGCGCGCTGCCGATCTTTCATCGGCCTGCGGAATGGCGAAGACCTCGCGGAAAGCGGTCACCTCGTTGCGGGTGACCAGGCCATCGGCCTTTGCCATCTTCGCGCCGAGGGCAATCACGGCAATCGCGAAGCCGACGGTCAGTTCCGGCGGTTTGCGCAGCTTGTCGAACATGGCGCCAAGCCCTTCACCAGAGGCAAGGGCTGCAAGCGCGTCACTGATACGGGACCATAGGGACATGGGGGCTTTTACCCCGACGGGCCGGGAATGTCAGAGGAATTTCTGCATCAGCACAAGATCGTGCCATCGGTCGAATTTTCGTCCCACCTGCGGCAGGCGTGCGGTGTGGGCATAGCCAAGCGCTGCGTGGAAGGCGATGCCGGCACTGTTTTCACCCGAGATGCCCGCAAAAAGCGAATGCACCCCGGTCTTGCGGGCATGGTCCTCCAAAGCGGCCATAAGATCGCGCCCCAGCCCCCGGCCCTGGGCCGAGGGCGTGATATGGACGGAATGTTCCATCGTATGGACGTATCCCGGCCCGCCCCGGAACTGGAAATAGGTGGCAAATCCCACAACGGTGCCCGCGTCTTCGGCCACCCAATAGGGCTGTGAAGCCATCGCTCCGGCAATTGCCGAGGGTTGCTTTTCTTCAGTGGTAAAGGTGGCCACCGTATCGCGAATGATATGGTTCCAGATCGCCGCTATGGCTGGCGCGTCAGCAGGTCGGGCGGTGCGGATCACAGGCGGATGGTTCCCTTTGGACCGGTCAACTCGACCGAAAGTGCCGGGGAGGCACCGTTCAGGATCGCCAGACGCGGGTCTGTGATCATCGGGGCGAGCGCAGCGCGCAAAGCTGCGGCCTCGGGGTGAGTCAGGAAAAGCCCGGTCATGCGAATCCCGTGATCGGGCAGGCGCGGGGCCGGATGGGCGCTGCCCTGCCATTCGATCATCGCGGGGAAGCAGTTGCTGAAGGGCAGTTTGCCATCGGTCGGCACCGCCATGCGCCAGCGCAGGTCGCCCCGCTCCAGCTCCCACGGCACGCCTGCGCCTTCGGGGGCTGCGGCCAGCGCGGCCTCCAGATCATCGCAGCGGCAAATCCAGTTGGTCATTCGGGGCGTGCCCGCGAAATTGTCGATGTCGAACCAGCGCGGCTGGTCAGGGCCGGGGGCGGCGGGGTTGATCGCGATGACCTCCAGATATTCCTCCGGCCCGAGCGAGAGCAGCCGGTTATGCGTGCCCATGGCGGCGTGTTCGCCCCCCGGTGCAAGCTCCACCCCCAAAGCGGCCTCGACATGGGCAACGCCTTCGGCAAGGCTGTCGCAGGAAATGGCCAGATGGTCGAATGTCAGCATGAGTTTTTCCGCCTAGCGCCTATTTTGAGACGCAGGAAACCCCGCCTGTGGGCGAAGTGCAAGAGAAACACCGCGATGGACCTGACCGCCCGGAAAGCCGCCCTCCGCAAGAAAGCCTTCACAGCCCGCGCCGAAGCCTTCGAACGCGCCTCGGTCTCTGACGCCAACGCCGCGCTGCTGGCTGAAATCGGCCCGGTCGAGGGCAAGGTGATCGCCGCCTATATGGCGATGCGGACCGAGCTGGACCCGACGCCTGCCATGCGCGCGCTGGCCGAGGCGAACCGGATCTGCGTGCCGGTGATCGAGGCCAAGGCACAACCGCTGAAGTTCCGCGAATGGCGGCCCGGCTGCCAGATGGTCGATGGCCCCTTCGGGGCGCGGGTGCCGGAAGGCGGCGACTGGCTGGAACCCGAGATCGTCATCGCGCCGCTGGTGGCTTTTGACAGGGGTTGCAACCGGTTGGGCTATGGCGGCGGGTTCTATGACCGGACGCTGGAACAGCTGCGCGCCAAGCGTCCCACACGGGCCATCGGCTTCGCCTATGCAGCGCAGGAGCTGGACGGGCTGGTGGTGGAACCCACCGATCAGCTGCTTGATGCGGTGGTGACCGAGGCGGGCGTGTTCCGGCCCTGACAGGGGATGCGCTGCCCTCCGTCTCGCGCTAGGCTGCGCGCAAACGGAGGACGACGATGGCCAATCACGACTACACCGCGCGGATCGTCTGGACGGGGAACCGGGGGCAGGGCACGGCCAGCTATCGCGGCTATGACCGGACCTGGAATGTTGAGACGCCGGGCAAGCCGGTGATCCCCTGTTCCAACGATCCGCTGCTTGGCGGCGACCCGACCCTGCACAACCCCGAGGATATGCTGATCGCGGCCCTCTCGGCCTGTCACATGCTGTGGTTCCTGCACCTGGCCAGCGATGCCGGGATCGTGGTGGAAGGCTACGAGGACGATCCGCTGGCCCTGGGGGAGAGCCTGCCATCCGGTGCAGGCCGGTTTCTTTCGGCAACGCTCCGGCCCCGGATCACGCTGGCACCGGGGTCGGACCCTGATGTGGCGGACCAGATTCACGCCCGCATTCACAACGTTTGCTACATCGCCCGGTCGGTCAACTTCCCCGTCACCTATGACGCGAGCTACACCGTCCGCCCATCACCCTAGGGGGAATCGCAGCTGGACCCTTGCCGCCCCGCCCCGAACCGCCTAAGCCTTGGCCATGAGATTGCTTTTCCTTGGCGATGTGATGGGGCGCGCGGGGCGCGCGGCTATCGCAAACACCCTTCCCCGGCTGAAAACCGATTGGCGGCTCGACTTCGTCGTTGTCAATGGCGAGAACGCGACCTCTGGCCATGGCCTGTCGCAAAGCCATGCAGAGACCCTGCTGTCCGCCGGGGTTGATTGCCTGACCCTTGGCGATCACGCTTTCGATCAGCGCGACATGCTGCAATTCATCGACAAGGAACCGCGCATCGTGCGGCCGATGAACTACGCCAAGACCGCGCCGGGCCGGGGCTTTCAGCTGTTCGAGGCCAAGGGCGGGCGCAAGGTGCTGGTGTTGCAGGCGCTTGGTCAGGTCTTTATGAAACGCCCGTTCTCTGACCCGTTTTCGGCGGTCGAGGGCATCTTGCGCGCGCATCCGCTTGGCGGGTTGGCCAGTGCCATTATCGTGGACGTTCATTGCGAGGCGACCTCCGAGAAGATGGCCGTCGGTCATTTCTGTGATGGCCGGGCGAGTCTGGTTGTGGGCACCCATACCCATGTGCCAACAGGCGACGCGCAAATCCTGCCGGGCGGCACCGCCTTCATGACCGACGCGGGCATGTGCGGCGATTACAACAGCGTCATCGGCATGGAAAAGACCGAGCCCCTGCGCCGCTTCATCACCGGCATGCCGAAGGACCGGTTTACCCCCGCAGCGGGCGAGGCGACCCTGTCTGGCGTCTTCGTGGAAACCGATGACAAGACCGGCAAGGCGCTGCGCGTGGCCCCGATCCGCATTGGTGGGCGATTGCAACAAGCGGGGCCGGATGGCGCGCTCTGAAAAACTCCTGCTGGTGGCGGTGCTGATGGTCTGCTCGCTCGGCTGGGGCATTTCCATCCCGATGAGCAAGATCGCGGTCAGCGAGGGCTATCGCCATATCGGCATCATCTTCTGGCAGTTCGTGCTTGGGGCGGTGGTTCTGGGCGTTATCAACCGGATGACCGGGCGGGGCCTGCCGACCGATCCGCGCGCTTTGCGCTTCTACCTGATCATCGCACTTATCGGCACGCTTCTGCCCAATACCGCCAGCTATACGGCGGCCATTCATCTGCCCGGCGGTATTCTTGCGCTCTGCATTGCCATGGTGCCGATGCTGGCCTTCCCGATCGCTCTGGCCTGGGGCAATGACCGGTTTTCGCCTGCGCGGCTTGTGGGCCTCTGCCTTGGCCTTGCCGCCATAGCGCTGATCATGCTGCCGGACACCAGCCTGCCCGATCCGGCCATGCTGGTCTGGGTGCCCGTGGGGTTGATCGCCCCGGCCTTCTACGCGTTCGAGGGCAACTATGTCGCCCGTCACCAGCCCGAGGGGCTTGACGCGGTGCAGGTGCTGCTTGGCGCATCGCTGGTGGGAATCGTGATCTCTCTGCCCATTGCGCTTGTGTCTGGCGAGTGGATTTCCCCGCTGCCGCCCTATGGGTTGCCCGATCTGGCGGTGGTGATTTCGTCCGTCGCCCATGCGCTCAGCTATGCGGGATATGTCTGGCTGGTGGGGCGGGGCGGGCCGGTCTTTGCTGTGCAGATCTCCTACCTCGTGACCGGGTTCAGCGTTGGCTGGTCGTGGCTGTTGCTTGGCGAGACCTATTCGCCTTGGGTCTGGGGCGCCTTCGCGCTGATGTTGATGGGGGTGGCCTTGGTGCAGCCGCGTGCAAAGGAAGCCCTTGCCGTTCCTCTGCCCGTCAACAATGATGGCCCCTGATCAATCGGGACGGGATCGCCGATGCTTGCTGAGTTCCTATCACCTACCATGCAAGGGGTACTGACCCTGGGCGTCGTGGCCGTGATGTTCGTTCTGTTCGTGCGAGAGACCTTCCCGGCAGAGGTGGTCGCCATCGCCGGGGCGGCAGCCCTCCTGGCCGCCGGGTTCCTGCCCTATGCCGACGCCCTGTCGGTCCTGTCGAACCCCGCACCCTGGACAATCGCGGCGATGTTCATCGTGATGGGGGCCTTGGTGCGCACCGGGGCGCTGGCCAGCTTCACGCATCTGGCAGAGGCAAAGGCCAAGACCCAGCCCAAGGTGGCATTGGCGGCGCTGCTTGGTTTCGTGGTCGTCGCCTCGGCTTTCGTGTCGAACACGCCCGTGGTGGTGGTCATGATCCCGGTCTTCGTGCAGATTGCCCGGTCGCTTGGACGGCCCGCGTCGAAACTGCTGATCCCGCTGTCTTATGGCGCGATCATGGGCGGCACGCTGACGCTGATCGGCACCTCAACGAACCTGCTGGTCGATGGTGTGGCCCGCGCGCAGGGGCTGGACCCGTTTTCGATTTTCGAAGTCACGCCGGTGGGGATCGTCGTGGTGATCTGGGGAATGCTTTACATGTCCCTGATCGGCCCGCGCCTGCTGCCCGATCGCAGTTCGATGGCCGACATGCTGACGGGGCGCAAGAAGATGAAGTTCTTCACCGAGGTCGCTCTGCCCGAGGACAGCGCCCTTATCGGCCAGAACGTCAACGAGGTGGACCTGTTCAAACGCGAGGGCGTGCGGCTGATTGATGTTCTGCGCGGCGATGCATCGCTGCGGCGGAACATGGCGGGCGTGGTGCTGGAGGCAGGCGACCGCGTGGTTCTGCGCACCGATATGGCCGAGGTCCTGGGGCTACAGCAAAGCAAGGACCTGCGCACGGTGGACAAGCTGTCCTCGGTGCAGACCACCACGGTCGAGGTGCTGATCTCGCCCGGATGCCGCATGGTGGGCCGCTCGCTTGGCTCACTGCGTCTGCGGCGGCGCTATGGTGTCTATCCGCTCGCCGTGCATCGGCGGAACCAGAATATAGGGCGGCAGTTGGATGAGTTGATCGTGCAGGTGGGCGATACGCTGTTGCTGGAAGGCGATCCCGCCGATATTCAGCGCCTTGCCGCCGATATGGACCTGGTCGACATCACCGCCCCCACCGAACGCGCCTATCGCCGCCGCCACGCGCCGATTGCCTTTGCGGCCATGGTTGGAATCGTCGCCTTCGCGGGGCTTGGCGTGGCCCCCATCTTCCTGCTGTCGGTGCTGGCGGTGGCGGTCGTTCTGATCACCCGTTGCATCGACGCGGAGGAGGCGTTTTCCTTCGTCGACGGGCGGCTATTGGCGCTGATCTTCGCCATGCTCGCCATCGGGGCGGCGCTGGAGCACACCGGCGCGGTGGAACTGATCGTGACCACGCTGGCCCCATGGCTTGGCAACCTGCCGCCCTTCGTGCTGGTCTGGGTGATCTACCTGATCACCTCGATCCTGACCGAGCTTGTATCGAACAATGCGGTGGCCGTGGTTATCACGCCCGTGGCCATCGGGCTAGGCACTGCCATTGGGGTCGATCCCCGCCCGCTGGTCATTGCGGTGATGATCGCGGCCTCTGCCAGTTTCGCCACGCCGATTGGCTATCAAACGAACATGCTGGTCTATGGCCCCGGCGGCTATCGCTTCACCGATTTCATGAAGATCGGCATCCCGCTGAACCTGAGCCTTGGCATTGTCGTCAGCCTCGTTATCCCGCTGATCTGGGCATTGTGAGGGCACTGCGGTGAGCGACTACGCCAAGGGCCTGTGGCTCACCCTGACCGGTGTGTTGATCCTGTCGCCGGATGTGCTGCTGATCCGGCTGGCGGGGCTGCCGGAATGGACGCTGATGTTCTGGCGCGGGGCGGGCATGGGCGCGGTGATCGCGCTGTGGCTGCTGGTCACGCAGGGGCGCGGGGCGATTGCAGCATTCAAGGGTGTAGGACTGGCCGGGCTGGCGATTGGCCTCAGCTACACCATTGGCAATGTGAGTTTCCTTTACTCGGTCGGTCACACGCTCGCGGCAAATACACTCTTCATCCTCGCCACGATGCCGGTCTTTTCGGCTTTGATCGCCCGCTTTGTCCTGGGCCAGCCGGTGCCGGGACGGACCTGGGCCACCATTGCGGCGGTGCTGGCCGGGATCGGGCTGATCGCCATGGGCAGCGCCGGGGGCGGGCAGGGGGATCTGTTGGGCGATCTCGCCGCCGTGGTCACCGCGCTTTCCTGGGCGGTGATCTTTGCCATCGCGGGGCAGAAGAAGACGCTCTCCATGGTGCCCGCCATGTCCATCGCCGGGTTCTTCGCCATGTTTGTCTCGCTTTTCCTCGCGCCCGGCCTGTCAGTTCCCGCTGTGTCGGTGCCCTTCGTGGTGATCATCGCGCTGATCGTCACACCGGGGGCCACCGCGCTGCTCAGCCTCGGGCCGCGCTACCTGCCGCCAGCGGATGTGTCGCTGATCATGCTTCTGGAGGCCGTCTTCGGCCCGCTTTTGGTGTGGCTGGTGCTGGCCGAGTTCCCGGGCGGCTGGACACTTGCGGGGGGCGCGGTGGTTCTGGGGGCACTGGCGCTGAACAACCTCGCGGCGTTGCGTGACGACCGTTAGAGCGGCCAGACCACAAGGATCGTGGGGATCGAGACACCGATCACGATGACCTCCAGCGGCAGGCCCATGCGCCAGTAATCGCCGAAGCCGTAGCCGCCGGGTCCAAGCACCAGCGTGTTGTTCTTATGCCCGATCGGGGTCAGGAAGGCCGCCGAGGCCGCCACGGCGACCGCCATCAGGAACGGGTCGGGATTGACCTCCAGCGCCTCTGCCATGCGGATGCCCACGGGCGCCGCGACGATGGCCGTGGCCGTGTTGTTCAGCACATCGCTGAGCGTCATGGTGACGACCATAAGCAGCGTCAGCGTGCCCCAGGCAGGCCAGCCCGCGCTGATCGACACGAGCCCCTGCGCCAGCAGTTCCGTACCGCCCGAGGCCTCCAACGCCGCGCCAAGCGGGATCATCGAGCCAAGGAGAACCACAACGGGCCATTCAATATGGTCGTAGATTTCCGCCAGCGGCAGGATCTTGAACAAAACGTAAGCCACGACCACCATCCCAAGCGCAATGGGCAGGTAGACCAGCCCAAGCGACGCCGCGATGACCGCGCCGGCGAAGAACCCGATGGCGGCCCATGTCTTGCTGTCGCGGGTGACGGCGAGGCCCCGGTCGGCCAAAGTCAGCCCGCCGAGCCAGTCCACAACATCCTCGCCCGTATCAGACGGCGTCAGCAAGAGCAGGATATCGCCCGGTTGAATCACGGTCTGGCGCAGCCGCTTGGTCATCCGCTGTCCCTTGCGGGAGATGCCCATCAGCACGGTGCGCTTGCGCCAGCCAAGCCCGATGGCCTGCGCGGTGCGCCCCGCGATGCGGCTGCTGTCGGTCACGACCATCTCGATCAGACTGACACCTTCGCCCACGGCGTCCTCGATCGGATGCCCCTCTGGCGCGAAGTCGAGCTTCAGCGCGGTGCGGAATTCATCGAGCGCCTCGGGCACCGCCTCCAGCACCAGGATATCGCCCGCCTGAAGCACCAGGTTGCGGCCCATGCCAAAGCGCCGCTTGCCATCGCGGACAAGGCCCAGGATCGCCACATCGGCCTTTTCCGCAGGCTCCAGCAGGTCACGCAGTCGGGTGCCGACGATCTTGTTCTCCTCGGGGATGGTCAGCTCGGAAATATAGGGCTCCAGCTCTCCGAGCGCGTCGCCACCAACGCCGGAATCGCGGATCGGAATGAAGCGCCAGCCGATGAAAGCGACGAAGGCGAGGCCCGCGATGGCCGCCGCGCCGCCCACGGGGGCGAAGTCGAACATGCTGAAGGATTCGCCCAAGGATTCTTCGCGGATCGCCGCGATGATGATGTTGGGGGGCGTGCCGATCAGCGTGGCCATGCCGCCAAGGATCGTCGCGAAAGACAGCGGCATCAGCGACAGGCCGGGGCTGCGGCCGGCCTTGCGGGCGGTGGCGATGTCGACCGGCATCAGCAGCGCCAGCGCCGCCACGTTGTTCATGAAGGCCGACAACACGCCGCCCACGCCGCCCATGATCGCGATATGGGTGCCGAGCGAGCGGCTGGCATCCACCAGCGTGCGGGTGATCAGGAAAACCGCGCCGGAGCGGACCAGCCCGGCAGAGACGACCAGCACCAGCGCCACGACCAGAGTGGCCGGGTGACCAAAGCCCGAGAATGCCTCGCTTGCCGGGACCAGTCCCAGCACAACCGCCACCATCAGCGCCCCGAAAGCCACCAGGTCATAGCGGAACCGGCCCCATAGAAGCAGGCCGAAGACGATACCAAAAAGCGAAAACAGAAGGATCTGGTCAGTGGTCATGGCGCAGTCTTAGCGCGCCATGACCGGGGCGTCACGGGGTCAGATGAAGTCTGCCGTGGGGCCGGGGCGGGCATTGGCGACAGCCAGCGCATCGCTGAGCTCGATGGACTTGTCAAAGAGCGCCCGGCCAATGATCGCGCCAGAGATATGAGGCACGTATTTCAGCCGCGCGATATCGTCGAGGCTGCGCGACAGGCCACGGGCGATGACGGGCGCGCGCGCGCCATCGGCCAGTTGCGAGATCACCCCAAGCGAGCCGTCGCTATCCTCGATATCGGAATCGATATCGGTGACGATGAAGGCGGCCAGCGGATCGTCATCGAAGGCGGACATGAAGTCGGCGGGGGTGATCGCAGCCGTGTCGCGCCAGCCATTGGTCATCAACTGACCCTGGAACACATCGACGGCCACAACGATCTGGTCGGGGAAACGCTTGGCGGCCTGCTTGACGATATCGGGGTTTTGCGCGGCAAGTGAGCTGACGACGATGCGGCCCGCGCCCTTGTCGATCCACTTGGCGATGGACTCGAGGCTGCGGAAGCCGCCGCCCAGTTGCACCGGAATGCCGGAGTGAAGAATGATCTCTTCGATGATGCTGGCATTGCCATCACCGCCGATGACCCAATCGAGATCGGTCACATGCATCCATTCCGCCCCGTCGGCGGCAAAGCCCTTGGCCTTGGCAATCGGGTCGACATGCCAGATCTGCGGTTCTTCGATACGGCCACGATGCAAGGACACGCAGCGGCCGTTCTGCAGTTCGATTGTGGGGTAGATCATCATGGGTCAGGTCCTCCCGGTGGGTCTGGGCAACACATAGCCGACTCGGGTGCGGGACGTGGTGTTTGAAAACGGCATTCGCGCGATCCATGGCGTCGCGAAACCCTGCTTGCGTGTCCCCTCTGGCTTGCAGTAGAACCGCGCCGATCAAGTATTTCAGGAGAAGCGTGATGGCAGGCCATTCAAAATGGGCGAACATCCAGCATCGCAAGGGCCGTCAGGATGCGTTGCGGTCCAAGCTGTTTTCCAAGCTGGCCAAGGAAATCACCGTGGCCGCCAAGATGGGCGACCCCGACCCGGACAAGAACCCGCGCCTGCGGCTGGCGGTCAAGGAAGCCAAATCGCAATCCGTCCCAAAGGACGTGATCCAGCGCGCGATTGACAAATCCCAGGCCGCGGGCGGGGATGATTACGAGGAAATCCGCTATGAGGGCTATGGCCCGGGCGGCGTTGCGGTGATCGTCGAGGCGATGACCGACAACCGCAACCGGACCGCCTCCACCGTGCGTTCGACCTTCGGCAAGCATGGCGGCAACCTGGGTGAAACCGGCTCGGTTTCCTTCATGTTCGAACGCAAGGGCGAGATCATCTATCCTCTGTCCGCTGGCGATGAAGACAGCGTGATGGAAGCTGCGATCGAAGCAGGGGCCGAGAACGTGGAGACCAACGAGGAAAACCACGTGATCACCTGCGCCGATACCGACCTGAACGAGGTCTCGACCGCGCTGGAGGAAACCTTGGGTGAATCGGAAACCGCCAAGCTGATCTGGCAGCCGACTACCACGACCGAGCTGGATCTCGACGGCGCGCAGAAGCTGATGAAGCTGATCGAGATCCTGGAAGACGATGACGACGTGCAGCGCGTCACTGCGAATTTCGAGATTTCCGACGAGGTGATGGAACAGCTTGCGGGGTGACCCGGCGG
>NZ_MNBL01000179.1 GCF_001879695.1 Nioella sediminis | reverse complement strand
CAGTTCAGAGGGGGCATTCCACGGTGTTTTCACCGAGATTTGACCTGCCAGAGAAATACATCTGCTGGGTTCAATGGGGTCATTAATAGGCTCTCACCCCGACTCTCCAATCGTGTTTTCGGCTTTCTTTGCATTCAGGATCCTGTTCAGGACATCAACGCATTTCGAAAGATCGTCGGGATCAATACCCCCAACCAGACGCGCATGAAAATCGTTGATCAATGGGGCGATTTCACTGAGCTTCTGTTCCCCCTTCCTGGTCAGGACGACTGTCCGCTTTCGCTGGTCCGTTTCCGAGATCCTCCTGTTCGCCAAACCGGCATCTACCAGCTGGTCAACGGTACGGCTTGCGGTGGATTGTTCCAGTACGGCGAGGGCGGCAAGTTCTCCAACAGTCAGTTCTCCATGCGCAGAGAGGCTGGAAAGAAGCCGCAGCTTGGGGGTGGGCAGTTTCTGATCCGCCAGCATCGCGTTCAGCTCCGAGCTCCAGATATGGGTCAGTCGGGTCAGGAGATAGGGGAGAAAGGAATCGAGTTCATCCGCCTTGTGAAACGGAAAGCTCGGATTGAGGGTGGGGTAGCTATCAGCCAAGGGCGTCACCCGCGTGCATTTCCTCCAGGATTTCGCGCAGTGCTGTGTTCGCAGCGGTCAGTTCTTCATCGGGAACCTGCTGAAGAATGTCGGCCAGGATGCTGTTATGGGCATCGCGTGCCATCAGGAATTTCTGCTCGCCGATTTCCGTCAATCTGGCCGAAAAGGACCGGCGGTCCTCGGTCGACATGGCCTTGATGACCAAACCGTCCTTGATCAGCCGAGTCACCAGGCCGGATACATTGCCATTGGACACTTTCAATGCGCTTGACAGCTGGCCCATGCTGATGCCCTCGGGGGTCCGCGCCAGTTGGGCCATGGCATCGAACTTGGCAAGGCTTAGCCCGACCTCGTCCTGCATTCGCTTGTTCAGCTCTGCAAAGATATCGCTGTGCAGCCGAAGGACGCTTAGCCAGAACCGCGTCTGGTTGCGTTGTCTCGCATCGCTTTTGCCAGTCTCGCCCATGTCATCCAGGAATGTCGCTTCAGTCGGTCGCTAAGGTATTTGCTTTTGCATAGATCAGCAATGCGTCACGGATGTCTGCGGGAACTTCAATGGATTGGTGAGTATCCAGTCCGGTGGTGACGGTGACGAAATGCCCGCGCAGGGCCTCTTGTCCATCCTTCAAGGCGTGAAGGGTCAGCCCGTAGGACTTGGTTCCGACCTTGTTGACCGCAACAAGAATTTCCACCTCCTCGCCCATCATGCAGGGGGTGAAGAATGTGGCCGATGCCGAGACATATCCCAGCCCCGTCCGGCGGGTTCCGATCACCTCCTGATAGGGTATGCCGAGCACATCGTCGAACCATTCCTCGATCACCCGGTTGAAGAGGTCAAAGAACTTGGGTGTATAGACGATCCCTGCCGGGTCACATTGCCCGTGCCGGAATTTCGTCGTCGCCGACCACAGCCCGGCAGGCAGGTCGGTTCGGGTCAGCGGGCGTCTGCTATCTTGTACGTTCATGTCGGGCCTTGTGTCTCCTCGGTAAATGAGCGGATTGTCTGAATGGTTCCGTCAAGATCGTCCCCATTGCCGTCCTTGAGGGCGGATCGCAGCAGCCTGTCGGCCCATTCGGCGGCATCATCGCGATGCGAGATGGTGCGGATCATCTGCATGACCCGGTCAAACTTGGAATGGGCGCGATCATGGGTGTCGGAATAGCCCTTGATCAGTCGCCGCACCGACAGGATGGCCACCGCCAGATCGTAATTGTGCGACAGCGCCTTAGTGGCCTCTGACAGCCAGGCGGTGCGATGTTCAACCTCGTTTATATGGCGCAGAGAGCGACGACGCAGGGGTTTTAGCCCGGCCATCATGTAAAGCAGCAGAAAGCCACGAAGCGAATAGGTGCGCACCCGCCGCCCCTTGTCGATGCGGCGGTCGAGCCAGGCGTAGAGCCGGGGCTTTCCATGCAGCCACCGCGCAAGCCCTGCGGGAATGGTCGAGGCAAGCTCCTCCAGCCGGGGATGCATGAATTCGGTCGTGCTCAGGATCTGGCCCTTACCCAGGTTCATATCTTCCGCGATCCGGGCTCGCCGTGCGGCGCGGGTTTTCAGATCGGCGACCCGAATGACGTCATCATAAGCCATCGCGTTGGCCAGATATTTCGCGGCGGTTTCGGTGAAGCGGAACCCGTTGGCCGCACCGCCTGCGTCAAGATCCTGTGCGGCGATGTCCCGAAGGATATCCAGATATTCTCCGCCATAGGCCGCGTCCTGAAAATTGACGACCTTGCGAAGGCCGAGGAACGCCATGTGACGGGCGGGTTTGGGTAGCTCCGATCTTAGCCGCTGCAACAGCGCATTGGCTCGCGCATCCGGGAGTGTTGCGGGCGGTGCAAGGGGCGATAAGGCGTCGAGATCACCCGTCGTGTCGCCGCCGCCTGTTTCCCCCGCCTCTGTCCGGGCATGGGCCGCATCAAAGGCCCGCAGGCTTGCCGCCACCCCCTTGCCGCTCGCGTTGATGACCAGACGGTAGTCCTCCACGGAAAACGGCAGCGCGCGAGAGGCTGCTAGACTTCCGAA